>CAYRCA010000355.1:0-5242 GCA_964422565.1 uncultured Acidobacteriota bacterium
TCACGGGACCAGCGTGGACGAACTCGAGCCTCCAAGGAGGACGGGGGTCGTGATGGCGGAATCTCAGCCTGAGGTGTGCAGCCGACGAGGTCGCGGGCATTGGAACACACTATGGTGGCTACTCGATCACGGCGATTTCGTGGTCCAGCAGCGAGTTCATTTCAAAGCCGGCCCAATCGGCCCTCCGGGCGACGGGTTTCCTCTCTCCCGACACGAGAAACCGCACGGCACGACCGTGAACAATCCCGCGGGATTCGCACACCGATCTAGAATCGCGAACGGCGGTTTGACACCATGTCGACGGGGGCACTTCGCGACGCGGTTGCCGATGCTTCCGTGCCCCGAAAGGTCGAACCAGCGAAGACCGGAGAGGATACCCGGGCCAAGTGGAAGGAAGAATACCCGGCGCTGAAGGGCGGGCAAGGCGATGAATTCACGCGAGCGAGTCGCGGCGGCTATGCGGCACGAGATCCCGGATCGTGTGCCGGTGATGTGCCAGCTTGCCTTGGGACACTATTTCCTGCACAGCCCGTACGACCCGGCGGAGATCTGGTTCGACAGCGAGGTCTTCGTGGGGACGCTGATCGAGTTTCAGCAGCGGTACCGGTTCGATGGGATTTTGATCAACCTGCCCGGCCGCCCGCCGGACTGGCGAAGCCGGCTGAGCGGCGACCGTCCGGAAAGAGAGAAGCGGGTGCTGACTTGGACCGACGGCTTCGTGACTACGTTCCCGCCCGACGACAACCCTCACACCACGCTCGCCGACGGCCGCGATCTACCGCGTGCCGATCCCGCGCGGGTCGATCCGGCGGATCCGGCCACTTACCGAGTGCCCGGCTACGTATGGAACACGTGGCACGCGCCGACTCTGTTCGACGCGCCCGCCGACGCCGATCCGACCGATTCCGCCGCCTACCCCGATTGGCTGACGCGCGGGCTGCGCAGCGCGCGCGCCGCATGTCCCGGCGTGTCCGTCCACGTGGAGGTCTTTTCGCCTTTTACGCACCTGCTGGAACTGTTCGGGTATCAACCGGCGCTGATGTCGTTGCTCGACTCGCCGCAACTCTGTCGCCAACTGCTGGAGCGATTCACACAACTCGTTGCCGCGATGGTACGGTGCTACGCTCCGCACCGGCCGGATGCGATCTTGATCAGTTCGGCGTTCGCCGGTGCGGGGTTCATCAGCCGTGAAATGTACCGGGAATTCGTGGCGTCCTACGAGCGGCGTGTCGTCGAGGCGATCCACGAGTTTCGGATACCCGCCTATACGCACACCTGCGGCGCCATTGGCGACCGGATCGACTTGATGGCCCAGACCGGCCTGGACGGGATCGACACCCTCGATCCTCCGCCGTTGGGTACGGTCGATTTGGCCCGGGCGTAAGCGGAGTTCGGCACGCGTCTGTTTTTCAAAGGCAACCTCGACGCTGTGAACGACATGCTGGTCGCCGACGATGCCCACTTTCGACGGGCGGTCCTGGATCGGCTGCGGATCGGGAAACCGGGCTCCGGGTACATCCTCTCGTCCGCCTGCTCGGTCGCGCCGCGCGTTCCGCCGCGGAGATTGACGCTGCTGAGCGAACTGGCGGAGGAGTACGGGAGATACGAACAGCCATAGGGTTGAGCCCCCGAGTCCCTCCTCGTAGTATTTGACAGACTCCATCCACGAGGAGGACTCCGCCGTGAACCGATTTCGGTCTATTGTTTGCGTTGCTCTCACCCAGATGGTCCTGCCGGCCGTCGGCGTGCCGGCGGCCCAAGACCTCGATTTCCGAGCCGTCCGAGCCGAAGTGGACTTCGGTCGGCAGCTGCGGGAGTGGGACGGGTTCGGGTTCAACTACGTCGAATCCGCTCAGACCCGCGACTACCGGGGGGATCCCCAGGAATACGGCGGCTTCAGTCTGCTGTCGGAGGCCGATCGTCGGCGAATCATCGATCTGGTTTTCGGCGACGAGGGGCTCAAGGTCGGCCTGGTCAAGATGTTTCTCGATCCCTGGCATCAGCGGGAGGCCGGCGGCCCGTACGACCACCGGAGTTCTACCGCCAACATGCGCTGGTTCGTTCGGGAAGGCCTGCGAAAGACGAGGCAATCGGGACGCGATCTGACCGTCATCACCACCCTCTATGGGCCCCCGGCGTATATGACAAAGCAGAAGAAGTTGCGCGGCCGCGACCTGGACCCGGCACACCGTCAGGACCTGGTTGCCTACCTTGTGAACTGGGTCCGGTTCCTGCGGGAGGAAGAGGGGATTCCCGTGCGTTACGTCTCTATCCACAACGAGGGCGAGGACTGGCGTCGCTGGAATCGGCAGGGACACACCGACTGGCCGGGCCATGATTACAACCTGTTTTGGCCTCCCGAGGAAGTCGTAGACGCGATCAAGCGGGTGGACGAGGCTCTGCGGCGGGCGGGGTTTTCGGACGTCAAGGTCACGCCCGGAGAGACAACCAACTGGTACCGTTTCGGGGCCTGGGGTTATGCCGAGGCTCTTGCCGGCGATCGCGAAGCGCTGGAACGCATGGGTTTGATCACCTCTCACGGCTTCTACAGTGGTGACTACGGCCGTTGGTTCGGCGAGCACAAGAGTGCCGGCATCGATCTATTGCGGCACCTCCGGCCAGGGCTGCACGCCTGGGTGACGTCGACCAGCTGGAGCGGGATGGACGCGGACAGCATCAAGGAGCATCACGGAAACATCTACACGGCGAAGGTGAATGCGATCATCCCCTGGGCCGGGATCCAGCGTCCGGGGAAGTGGGTGGAGGGCGATCCCAACCCCGGCTGTGCGTTCTGGGTTCACGACGACGGACGTTGGGAGGTACGTCGGGGGTATCACTTCTACAAGCAGGTATCGCGGGCCGGCCAGCCTGGAATGGCGGTGGTCCAGACCGGCGCGATGGACAGCGAAGTGGCGGTGATCGCGTTTGCGGCCAACGGAACGTCGAACCCGGACGCCATGGTACTGGTCAACCTGGGTAAGGAGGAGAAGCTGGTGCATGTGAGGGTTCGGGGGACCGACGCGGATCGGTTCAGAGGGTATCGGACGCTGGACGACGAATCGGAGCTCTACCAGGAGAGCGGGGAGTTTCACGTACGGGACGGCGGCTTCACCTACCAGGCTCCAGCCCGGTCGGTGACCACATTTTTCGGGGCCGAGCCGGCCAGTGAGGGTCGTTAGGCCGCCGCCAGGGTTGTCCAGGCGCCGGTTACTCCGGAGGTTCAATGAAGTATCTTTGCATAGCCTACGAGGAAGAGCGCAAGCTCGATGAACTGTCGGCAGGCGGGTGGGCCGCGTTGCGGCAGGCAACGTTGGACTACGTCGAAGCACTGCGGAACAGTGGACACCTGGTCTTCGCCCAGGCTCTTCAGAGCGCGACCAAGGCGTCGACGCTGCGCGTTCGCGGCGGCAAGCTGTCCGTGACCGACGGCCCGTTCGCCGAGACCAAGGAGCAGATTGGAGGCTTCTTTCTGATCGAGGCCAAAGATCGCGACGAGGCTGTGCGGCTCGCGGCGAATTGGCCGTCCGCCAGGATTGGAACCATTGAGGTGCGGCCGGTTGAGGAGGAACTGAGGCTGGACCGCCGCTACGGCGGCGCCGATGCATGAGCCGCACCGACGAGGGCCCGCGACGAAGCCCTCCGGACGGAAGGCGCCATCAACGAACCAGTCGATCGTGTGCGCGACGTGCGCCACTTGCTGGGCGGCCGTCATCACGCCTTCGACCGGCGCGAAGGTCGAGTGCGCCAAGGTGGGACAAGCATCCCTGCTTGTCTCGAAGTCCCAGCCCGAACCCCGGGGGGACCGAGGCCCGCCCGCGAGACAACCTCGGAGGCACGGGGGACGCTGCGGGTCCGCTGGCTGGATATCACCGGCGGCTCGTGGCGGGAACCGCTGGACGTCGAAGGGGGCGGCCTGCTGGAATTGGAAACGCCGGGCGGGGGCACTGGGCGGCGCTCGTGCTGGCCCGGTAGCCGTCGTTGGGTTGCGGTTTCGGGTTTCGGAGGCCTGTTTGCGGTCGCTCGGCGGCGTCTTGGAGCGACCGGCGGGTTTGCAGATCGGCCGGGCACGCGGCTCTAGTTCGCACCGACCGGTTGTTCGCGATCGTAAGCGGCCGGCCTGGAGTGTTTCGAGGCCGGAAATGCCGAGCCGTCGCCGAATCTCGCCACCGTCTCCGATACCCGCTCGGGTCGGCCCCAGTCGGACCACTCGACGTCCAACGTGTGGACCACCAGACGGGGGGCGGCACGCTGCAGCAGGTCTCGGGAGAAATCCGCCGAATCAACGTAGGCGAACAGGTGGTCAATCGCCACCCGCTCCACCTCCGGAGGAATGCGGCCGTCGCGGACTCCCTTGAGTATCCTGGCAAAACTCGCAAAGCGGAGCATCACCTCTGGAAGGTAATCGGCGCCCAGGTCCCAGAGCGTCCGGGCTCGCGCCAGGACGATCATCGTGTTCCAAACCGCCCCGGCGCGGTGGAGCTTTGTCGCCACCGCCGGACGGGGTTTCTCGATGAATCTCAACGCTCGCCGAAGGCCCGACAGCCGCCCGGTGCGTCGCCGGTCGACTTCGATCCACCCATAGTCCGCCTCGGGACGGTCGGGTCGTGCCGCAAGAAGGACGACCCGTTCTTTCGACTGCTTATCGAGCCGGACCCGCAGGTCCCGCAGTTCTTCCACGTAACGATCCTCGGGGAAGATAAAGTGGTCCGACGGAAACACATAAACCATGGCGTCCGGGTCTTCCGCCAGGATGTACGACAGGGCGAAGAAGATTCCGACGGCGGTTCCCTTCTGGCGGGGCGATTCAAGGACCCGCCCCGGCGGAGGCGGCGGGCCGAGCCGATCGAGGAACTTCCGGTGGTTCGGCCCAATGACGCTGACAATCCGCTCTCTCGAGACGACTCCGCAGGCCCTGCGGAGCGTATGGTGGAGCATCGATCGCCTACCCAGAAACGTGCAGTACTGCTTGGGAATATCCTCGCCCAGCCAGCGGCGGATCGCGTCTTGAAGGCGCTCGCCATTGCCGCCGGCCAAGACGACACTCCAGTCCGAAGAGCCAGCGGAAGCGTCGGCCTCGGAGATTCGGCCCATCTCGGTATACCCTCGTTGTTTGCGGACCCGACCCCGTTGTGGAAGGACGGCGTGTCCGAATTGAAACCCAGGCTCATGCGAGGGCAACTTGCGGGCCAATTACCCAATATAGCGAAGGAACCCTCGCATGGCCGAGTTCGGCGGCAAACCG
>CAYRCA010000356.1:0-5213 GCA_964422565.1 uncultured Acidobacteriota bacterium
GGTGTCCTCGTTGAAGAGGGGCGGATGGCAGGGGTGGGTCACGAAATAGGAGAGGTCCTCGCGCAAGGACATCACGCCCGCGTAGACGGCCGCCGGATCGAGTCCGATCAACATGGCGCGACCCATCATCCGGGGGACCAGGCTCTTCGTGATGGGTCCGATTAGACGATCCGGAACGGCCAGGATCACGGCGTCCGCCCCCGCCACGGCTCTCTGCTCGGAAGTCGGGGACAGACCCCGACGGGCGAGGTTCGCGCGGCCCGCCTCGCCGGGTTCGACGTACGCCACCTCGTAGGCGGAGCGTCCTTTCAGGTTGTCGGCGATCCGACAGCCCATTTTGCCTCCGGCTCCCATCAAAGCGATCTTCATCCCCATTTGTGGGCCTCGCTTCCGTCAATGTCGCCTTCAGGACGGCGAAGGGTCTCCCTGCCGCGCTCCTTGGAGGATGCGCCCGAAATAGTCGTCGGCTCCATTCTGACCGCCTTTGAGCGAGATCTCCAGCCCGTCGAATCGGGCGTTCCGGGAGTAAGCCCGGCACAGCGGCGCGCCCGGAGCGACGGGGATGATCGTGCGCAGGGCGAAGATCCCGAGTTGTTTGGCGGCGTATCCGCAGGTGTCGCCCCCGGCGACGCAAACCCGACGCACCTCGGACCTCTCCAGAATCGCCCGCAGGATGAGGCCCTGCCGCGTTCCCAGGAGGTGGCCGATGCGTTCCGGGTCTCCGCCGGATTCCGCGATTCGGGCCCGGGTTCGCTCGATGGCCGGATCCTCCGGACCCTTGGCCGAATACAGGGCGACGGACCGACCTTCCGCCAGCCGAGCCAGCGACTCGGCAACCGCGCGATTCATTTCCCCCTCCGAGGAGGCCGCGTCGGCGAGACGCACGGTGTCCAGTCGAATCCCCTCGAAGCCGCGGTCGAGGGCCCAGTCGATCTGGGCGGCGGTCCCCGGGGCGCAACTTCCCGAAACCACCAGGATGCCGCCGGCGCTTCCCGCCTGCGGTCGGAACCGAAGGTTTCGTCAGTTGGCCGATCGATTGAAGGTGGGAAGCGAGAGCGATTTCAATACCCGACGAGCCGACAAGAAAGACCGGACGGCGCTCGCGAAGACTCCAGATGATCCGTCCAATCCGGCGCATGTGGCCCTCGTTGAGCGTGTCGAACAGGATGATCTCGCATCCCTCCCCGCGCAGGCTCTCGAATCGAGCGTCGATCTCCGCCTCGCTTCGCTCCAGTTGCAGGATGTCGATCAACCCGATCCGCGCGTCGGTCTGGCGGCTCAGGTGGACGATCAGATCGCTTTCGTTCATGGGAGTGATCGGATGCCGGCTCATGGTGTCAAGGCTGTCGGGCGACTCGCTCAGAATCAGCTCGCGGGCCTGGGCCAGATTCTCGGCGAAGAGCGGGCGGTTCTCGGGGGCATCTCCCGGTCGGTCTCCTCGGTGAAGTGGCCGGGAGAACAAAGAACCCGGAACCGCCTCAGCCGGGCAGGTAGGTTCGGGCCAGTTTCTGGAACTCGGCCGCCTGGGCCTGCCTCCAGTGGGCGTCCCGTCCCAGTTCCCCGGCCAGTAGATCGGCCACGGCCGGAGCCGCCTCCAGACTGGCCCGGGCGTCGAGAAGCAGGCTCCGCGTGCGCCGTGCCAGGACATCCTCGACGGTGCAGGCCCACTCGTGCCGAGCCGCCCAAACCACCACCGCCCGTTGATAGGGAAGCGCGGGATGGAGCGCCGCCTCCAGGGACGGATCGGAGGCCGCCAGTTCCCTCAACCTCGGCGCGTCGCTTCCATAGGGCGAATGCGCGAACTCGTCGCCGGCACCCCAAAGGCGCAGCTCTCTCGAATTGGACACGGAAGGCGGAAGGCTCGCCAGTCGAGCCGCCTCGTTCACCGCGTCCTCGCCCATCTTGCGGTACGTGGTCCACTTGCCTCCCAGCACCGAGATCATCCGTTCCCCCAGCACCTCCAAAGTGTGATCCCGCGACAGGGCCGAGGTCTTGGCGACCCCGCCCCCGGAGGCCGCGATCAGCGGGCGGAGACCGGCGAAGACACTGAGGATGTCGTTCCGATCCGGGGTTACCGAAAGGTAGCGCCGAAGGTGAGCCAAAATGAAGTCGATCTCCGACTCGGTGGGAACCGGCGCGAGGCAGGGCTTGTCCACAGGCACATCGGTCGTCCCCGCGACCACGCGATCGTACCAGGGGATGGCGAACAGGACCCGCCCGTCGTCCGTTCGGGGAACCAGCAAAGCGGTGGATCCGCCGAGAAACCTCCGGTCCAGAACCACGTGCGAGCCTCGACTGGCCGAAATCCGGGGGGAGACGTCCGGGGCGGCCATCGTCCGCAGTTCGTCCGACAGGGGGCCGGCCGCGTTGATCACCACCTTCGCCGGGACCTCGTACTCGCGACCGGACAGGACATCCACGGCCCGGACGCCCCACACCGCAGACCCCGATTTCAGGAGTCCCGCAGCCCTCAGATAGTTCAGCGGCAGACCGCCTAGATCCGCCATCGTGCGGACCAGGGCCACGCCCAGACGGGCGTCGTCGAACTGGCCGTCGTGGAAGAGTACCCCTCCTCTGAGCCCCCGGGTCAAAACCGTCGGAATCCGACGGACCACCTCGTCGGACGAGAGCACTCGGGTCTTCCCGAGGCGCAGCCTTCCGGAGAGCAAATCGTAAAGCTTCAGTCCGAAGCCGTAGTAGGGGCGGTGCCAGAACCGATAGGCCGGCACGATCAAGGGCAGGGTCTTGACCAAGTGGGGGGCGTTGCGCAGGAGCAGTCCCCTTTCCCGCAACGCGTCGACGACCAGGGAGAAATTCCCCTGGCTCAGGTATCGCACTCCACCATGGATCAGTTTCGTGCTCTTGCTGGAGGTTTCCTTGCAGAAGTCGTGCTGTTCGAGCAGGACGGTCCGATAGCCGCGCGAGGCGGCCTCCACCCCCACCCCTAGGCCGGTGGCTCCACCTCCGACGACGGCGAGATCGAACTCTCCCTCCCCCTCAAGCCGAGCCAGCAGATCCTCGCGTCTCATCCTCCGGCTCCTCTTGAAGCGGTCCGGATGTCCACCGCTCCCCATCTTTGGCGGAGTCGAACTTGGTTGCGGGGTTCCGCCGGGCTCCCAGGCGGATAGGAACCCGACGAGGGCAGGGTCACTCCTCGCCGTCGTCGCCCACGGCGCCGACGGGACAGCCACTCACGGCATCCCGCGCCTGCTCCTGCTCCTCCGGCGTTCCGGGCTGTCGGGCCACGTAGGCGTGTCCTCCGCTCTCGTCCATTCGAAAGCTGTTCGGCGCCGCGCTGACGCAAAACTTCGCCGCGATGCAGTTCCTGTCGACGTAGTACTTACCTTCGACGTTCTCGTTCCATTTCTGCTCTTTATCAGCCATAATGTTCCTCAGTTCGCGGCCAAAAGTCGGCCGGATCGAAAAGGTAATGCCACAGCTCCCCGGAGACCACGCCCCCGAGCCGCAGCCCAAGATCGGTCGAATTATTTCCAATCCGGCGACCGGGCGCAAGCCGCGCGAGCGGGAGAGGGACGGAGGACGGGCTTCCAGTCGGTCCCGGGCCGGTCTCGGCGACATCTCGGAGTAAGCCGCCCGCGCGGCCCACCCACACCCAGGCCCGCGCGGCGACGATCGGGGATGCCCGTCGTCCCCCTCAACCCCCCAATCTCACAAACCGGTCAGGTGCGCCGCATCCGAATCACCCCTCTCGACGCCACCACCGGGAAAATACTCCCGCCAGCGACGCGTCACCCGACGGGCGATCTCGTCGGAGCAGCGGAGTTCGGCGGGGAATCCCGGCTTGGTCCGGGCGTCGATGAGAATGGGGAAGCGATAGGACAGATGATGCCGAACCACGCTCGTCTCCGCGGCGTGGATGTCGGCGGCGGGCTCGAAGCGGGTGAAAGTGGTCCAGAGGAGGTTCATGGCGGAGGCGGCCGCCCGGGGGGCCTCGTCACTCAGCACCAGGAGCGGCCATTCGCGAAAAGCCGGGCTTGCGACGATTCTCCGGGCCGCCCCCGGATCGGACTCGAAGGAGGGCCCTCCCAGCACGAGGCAACCTTCGCAAAAAACATGGACGCTGGAGATCTCGGCCGGCACACCATCCCCCCGGAACGCGCCGGGCAGGTCCCGAACCGGCTCCCCTAAGCCCAGCCAGACCCCCTTGGACCCCTCGTTAACCCGAGGCCCCGTATAGTCCAAAGTGTCCATGGAGAGATTGGAGAAGACGTACAGATCCGTTTCCGGATTGGTCCGTCGCAGGATATGCTCCAGCACGGCCTTGAAGTCCCTCAGATCCACGGCCCGGTTCGTCACCAGCAAGAACTTGGTCAGCGAGAGCTGTCCCTCCCCCAGGATCCTGAATGCGGACGCCATGGCCTCGCGCTTGTACCGCTCCCGAACCCGGGCGGCGGCCAGCGAGTGGTAGCCGGTCTCGCCGTAGGACCAGAGGTCCTCGACGGCGGGCATGACCAGCGGGAAAACAGGGCTGAGGAGCTCCTGCAGCAGGTCTCCGATAAAAAAGTCCTCCTGCCGGGGCTTCCCCACCACAGTGGCCGGATAGACGGCGTCGCGGCGGTGCAGAACCTTCTCAACCTGGAAAACCGGATAGTCATGTCGCAGGCTGTAGTACCCGTAGTGATCGCCGAAGGGGCCTTCGGGCCGTCTTACCGCGGGCGGTACGCGCCCCACCAGGGCGAACTCGACTTCGGCCGGGATCGGATGGTGCCCCATCCCCTCCACAAGACGCAGCCGCTCTCCCAGCAGAAAGGATGCCAGAACGAGTTCGGGAACATTCTCCGGAAGGGGGGCGATGGCGGACAGAATCAGAGCGGGGGGTCCACCCAAGAGGACCGTGGCGGGCAGGGCCTCCCCCCGGGCCTCCGCCGCCGCGTAGTGAAATCCTCCCCCCTTCCCGATCTGCCAATGCATCCCGGTGGACTCCCGGTCATAAACTTGCAGGCGGTACATGCCGAGATTATGGCCCTTCGCCTCGGGATGCTCGGTGTACACCAGGGGCAGAGTCACGAAGGGTCCTCCGTCCTCGGGCCAGCAGGTCAACACCGGCAACCGGCCGAGATCCGGCGGCCCCACCATCTCGGCCACAGGACCCCTTCGGGCTCGTTTCGCACCGACCCGAAGGAGCGAACCCAACACGTCGCGGGCCGCCCACACTTTACCGGGCGTCGGTGGAAGCAGGGTCTGGGCCACCT
>CAYRCA010000357.1:0-5183 GCA_964422565.1 uncultured Acidobacteriota bacterium
CCGAGTTTCGAGTTTCGAGTTTCGAGTTTCGGGTTTCGGGTGACGGGGTTTCGGTTGTTTGATTTTTCTTGGCAGGTAGCAGGAGTGAGCAAGAGCAGTTGAGGGCCTACTGCCAGACTAACAGGTCTTCGAATCCCTCCTCATCGTGGTGGGAAACCCGGTCTTAAGGCGCCGGCCGACAACGACTTCGGTATAATGGCCGGAGTAATGGGCGGTCTGCTCTTCAACGCTGCCTTCGGCTTCTACGTTGTGGGACTGTTTCACAGCGGGGTGGCTTTTCTCTCCAGGAGAGATATCTTCATGAAGGTAGCCAATCTCTCCGTTGGGCTCGCCTTCGCGTTCCACACCGCATTTCTCCTTTACCGGGGAATCGAGATCTCGTTTATGCCGATCATCGGGCTCCGCGAGTCCCTGGCCTTCTTCGCTTGGACCGTCTCACTTTGCTTTCTTATCGCGCACCACCGGTATCGAATCCGGGGCCTGGGCCTGTTCCTTCTGCCGTTGGTGGCGGCGTTCATGCTGAGCACCGTCTTTATCCAGGCCTCGCCGATTCCGGAGTTCTTCAGGCGTTCCTGGGTCTATGTCCACGGCACCCTCCTGTTCCTGGCTTACGGGATGTTCTTCGTCACCTTCATCGCCGCCCTGCTTTACCTTCTCCAAGAGAGGGCTCTCAAGCAGAAAAAGCTGACGACCCTATACCGCCAACTGCCCGCCCTGAGTGTCCTGGACGACCTCTTCCTCAAGTTCCTGGGCGCCGGTTTCGCGTTCATGAGCGCCGGGTTGGTGGTGGGTATAATCATGGCCGAGCACGATTGGGTTACGGGGTGGCACAGAGACCCGAAAGTCATCTCGGCCGTGGCCACTTGGGGAATTTATCTCGCACTGCTCTACATGAGACTAGCCGTCGGCTGGCGCGGGCGCCGCACCGCTTTTCTGAGCATGATCGGATTTGTCTCCGTCCTCTTTACCTTCCTGGGAGTGAGCTCTCTGGGAGGACAGCATAACTTCTGATGGATCTCGTACTGGTCGGCCTCAATCATAAGACGGCGCCCATCGGCATCCGGGAGAGGGTCGCCTTTCGGGAGGAGGGGATCCCCGAAGCCTTGAGGAAGCTCTGCCGGGAGTTCGGGTTCGACGAGGCGATGATCGTCTCGACCTGCAATCGGGTGGAGCTCGTGGGGAACGGGAGTCGTAACGGGGTCAGCGCGGCCCACCTGCAGGAGTTCCTCTGCCGCCATCATGAGGTCAACGCGTCGCTGCTGAACGGTCACCTCTACACCTACGGAGACGATGAACTGGTCCGCCACGTCTTTCGCGTGGCGTCGAGCCTCGATTCCATGGTGCCGGGTGAGGCGCAGATTCTGGGACAGCTCAAGCAGGCCTTCTCTCACGCCCAGGGTGCGGGCGTTGTGGGTGCCTCTCTCTGTCGGCTCATGCCCCACGCCTTCTACGTCGCCAAGCGAGTCCGACGCGAAACGAGGGTCGGTCGCACGCCGGTGTCGGTCAGCTCCGTGGCCGTTGAGCTGGCCGTCAAGGTCTTCGGCGATCTGACGGGCAAGTCGGTGCTGTTGCTGGGGGCCGGCAAGATGAGCGAGCTGGCGGCGCGGAACCTGCTTCGCTCGGGATCCAGCACCATCCGTGTCGCCAACCGAACTCCTGAGAAGGCGAATGCGGTAGCCCGGCGGTTCGACGGCCAAGTCCTCCCCTTCGACCGCCTCGAGGACGCCCTTACCAGCTCGGACATCGTGGTCGTGTCCACCGGAGCCGACGGTTTCCTGATTTCCCGCGACCTGGTGGAAAGAGTCATGCGCCGGCGACATTA
The DNA here is from genome assembly GCA_964422565.1 of uncultured Acidobacteriota bacterium. Taxonomy (GTDB): domain Bacteria; phylum Acidobacteriota; class UBA6911; order RPQK01; family JAPXNP01; genus CAYRCA01. Next base: position 1,823 of record CAYRCA010000357.1, read on the forward strand.
CGACCCGTTGTTTCTCATCGACATTTCGGTGCCTCGAAACGTGGATCCCTCGGTCAACGAAATCGAGACCGCCTTTTCCTATGACATCGACGACCTACAGTCGGTCATCGAGGCCAACCTGGAAGGTCGGCACCAGGAGGCGGAAGTGGCGGAACGGATTATCCGCGAGGAGGTGCGGAGTTTCACCCTCGGCTGCCGCCGACGCGGCGTCGGCCCCGTCGTTCGATCCTTCCGCCGAAAACTCGAGAGCATCTGCCTCGAGGAGTTGGCCAAGGATCGGGACAGCTTCAATCCGGAGGACTACCGGCGATTCGAACGAATCATACTCAGGGCGGCTCACCGGATCGCCCATCCCCTCCTGGTCCAGATGAAGAAGGACCAAGACGGATCGAGCGGCCGGGCCGACGCCGTTCGCGTTGTCGCCGAGGCCTTCGAGATCGATGAATCGGAATAAGTCACTCGTTATCGGTTCCCGCGGCAGCAAACTCGCCCTGGCCCAGGCGCGCCTCATCGCCGACAGGATCCGGGAACTGCATCCCGCCGTCGACGTGTCCCTGCGAATCATCAAGACCACGGGCGACCGGATGAGCGCCGCGTCCCTTGCGGGCCTTGCGGCCGACACCAAGGGACTCTTCGTCAAGGAGATCGAGGAGGCCCTGCTGGAAGGCGGCGTCGACCTTGCGGTACACAGTCTGAAGGACCTCCCGACGGAACTTCCCGCAGGCTTGACGATCGGCGCCTTTCCCCTCCGGGAGGATTCCCGGGACTGCCTTGTTGGCGGACGGGCGATCCGCTCGCCAGCCGACCTGCCGATGGCGGCAAGGGTCGGCACCAGTTCGCTTCGTCGGTGGGCGCAGATTCGTCGCCTCAGGCCCGACGTCGAGGTGGTTCCGATTCGAGGGAACGTCGACACTCGAATTCGGAAACTCAAGACCGAGTCCCTGGACGGTGTCATCCTGGCGGCCGCCGGTCTGAGGCGGCTGGGACTGGAAGGGCATATCTCCTACCTTTTCCCGATCGACGAGATGATCCCGGCGATCGGTCAGGGCGCTCTCGCCGTCGAGGTGCGGAGTCCGGACGACCGGATCGCCCAGCTTGTGGCCCCACTCGACGACCCGACAACCCGACGGTCCGTTACCGCCGAAAGGGACTTCCTGCTCCGCCTCGGCGGCGGATGCCAGGTTCCCATGGGTGCCCATGCCGCAATCGAGGGAGATCGCACGGTTTTCTCCGCTTTCGTCGCTCATCCCGACGGCCGAGAGCTGATTCACCGGACTCTCACAGTAGGCCCGGATGACGATCTCCTGGAGCTTGTCCGCAGGATGGCGGAGGACTTCCTTTCCCAAGGCGCCGAGCGGATTCTTGCGGAGGTCAAGCCGAGGTGAATCGACCCCTTTCCGGGCGCACGATTATCGTAACCCGCACCCGCGACCAGGCGGGCGGTTTCGCCAGGCTGCTGCGGAAGTCGGGGGCCCGGGTCGTCGAGATTCCCACCATCGAGATCGTGCCGGCGGACCCTCGGGAACTGGACGGCCGCCTCGCTCGGCTGGACCGCTACGACTGGCTCCTTTTCACCAGCGCCAACGGCGCGGAGATTTTCTTCCGCCGCTACCGCGAAACCGGTTGTTCCGCCACCCTTCCCCGGATCTGCTCCATCGGACCGGCCACCAGCGCCCAGATCGAGGCGGCGGGTTTCGATGTCGAGCTGCAGCCGGGAGTTTACCAGGCCGAGGGCATCCTCGAGGAGCTGCGGGCCCGGTGTGATTCGAACCTGGAGGAGACGCGGATCCTGCTCCCGCGCGCCCGCGTGGCCCGAGAGGTGCTGCCCCGAACCCTGGAGCGATGGGGAGCGAAGGTCGACGTGGTTCCCGTTTACGACACCATCGTTCCCGAGGAAAGCCGCCACACCCTTCGGCAAGCATTGGTGGCCGAGGAAAGACCGGACCTGATCGCCTTCACGAGCTCGTCCACGGTGCGAAACTTCGTCGAACTTTCCGAGGGGTCGGAAGCGGTCAGAGACATCCCCTGCGCCGTCATCGGCCCGATCACCGGGGAAACCGCCCGCGAGCTTGGCTTTCGGGTGGCGTGCCATCCGGCGAGGGCGACGATCGCCGATCTGGCCTCGGCCATCGACGACTACTTTCGCGGATCGCAAGCTCCCCCCGGCGAGTGAACAGCGGATGACCATGAGTGCGGGTGGCCGGGTTTCGGTGTCCCCGTGCCGGGAATTCCTGGGTGCGGACGATCCGGGACGAGCCGGCGGCTTGCCGCCCGCTCTTTCGACCGGCCTTTCCGGTCGCCCCGCCAAGCTTTAGAATCGTCGGATCACCGGCGGATTCGAAAAGCAAACCCCTGAGCTTTTCTCGGCCGCAGCTCCGGCACCGGGGGACGGCATAAGCCGATCAAAGCTGAAGGAAGAGGAGAACACCTGGATGAATGACTCTGTACCCGGACTCACCTGCGATTTTCTGGCATCCCGCGTTGAGGGAGAATCCGAAACCATCCGGGCCGGGACCCCCAGCCTGGGGGAGATCCGGATTTACCCCCGGTCGGTCCACGGGATCGACGAGGGGTTCCTGTTCCTGTTTCGCCCGACGACGGGGGGGTCTCGCCGCCTCGGTCTGGTCTCCTCCGGCCCCGTCTCGGCCCCACTCACCCGCCTCGAGACGGAGGGCGAGGACCATCTGGAGGATGGAAGCCATTTTCGGTCGGGGCCGCTGTCTCCGTCGAACGCCGAATCACTGCGCGAGCTTTTCCCCTTCACCTCGCCCCGGGTGCTTGGGCGGAAACGCTCCTTCGGGTTCGGCGACCGGCTCGGACTCGCCGGTCCGGCCCACGTCAGGGCCGTCCGCGAAACACCCTTCCGCCCGGTTCTGGCCCAGCAGTCGATTCGGGAACTGGAGAGAACCGGCCGAGGCGCGGGCGAGGTCATGGACGCGGCCATCTTCGCCGTCTTCCAGGAGGGCTACCGGGAGGGCTTCGGGGCCGACGGTGATCATCTCAAGACGACCGCCGACATCGACCGTGTGGCCGCCCGCGACTATACGCTGTACACCTTCGATCCGGGGGAGCACGTACTCAACGAGGCCGATCACTGGTCCGCCGCAGACATTGCCGCCCAGGCCCGGAACCTGCCCTGGAGCCGGATCGAGGAGAGCCTCGGGGGACTCCTGGCCCGTTACGCGGGCCGGCGTTTTGAGGTCGACGAGCGATTCGTCCTGAGTCCGGGCGATCTCGAGGTAGCCAGGGCGGCGGTCAAGTACGTCGGCGTCATCGCCCATGTGGCCGAAATGTATCGACACCTGGAGAGGCTGAAGACCACACCCTTCGAGGTGGAGGTCTCGGTGGACGAAACGGAGGC
>CAYRCA010000358.1:0-5166 GCA_964422565.1 uncultured Acidobacteriota bacterium
GTCCCGCGGCTCGGACCGCGGCCGCCTGCGCATCCTCGACACGGCGCCGCACGGCCGAGTGCGCGGGCAGTTCCCCCAACGCCAGTTCGGTGTTGCCGAGAATGACCGCCAGCAGATTGTTGAAATCATGAGCGATACCTCCGGCCAACACGCCGAGGCTCTCCAATTTCTGGGCGTTCTGCACCCGCGCCTCCAATTTCCGACGATTCTCCTCCGCGCGTTGTCGCTCCGCCATCTCGGCCCGAAGCTTTTCATTGCTCTCCCGCAGTTCCGCCGTTCTCCGCCGTACGCGCGTCTCGAGCTCCGACCGGGCCGTCCGCAGCGCCTCCTCAACCCGTTCGCGCTCCTCGATTTCATCCCGCAGCAGTCGGTTCTGACGTTCGTTCTGGAAGCGAAGCCCCTCGATACGCCGCAAGGATCGACGACGGACGACGAAAGCGAGGACGGACAGCGTGCAGGTTGTCAGCAATCCAAAGCCGAAGTGCGTCCAACCCGGAGAGGGTGGCGCCCCCCAGTAGACAATCGCCCAACCCGCCACGGCGGCCGCAATGATCGCCGCCAGCCAGGTCGGGGAGAGAAAGAAAAAGCCGGCTCCCAGTATGAGGAGCATGAGGTTGGTGGACTGAAGTGGGTCGGAGGTCAGATGCAGGTGCAGGAGGATGTTCCAAAGGGCCAGGAAGGCAACACCCGCGAGCAGTCTGTGCGCCCGAGGACCTTTCACCGACCAGCGCGGCAACGCCAGGAAGAGGGTCAACAACACCACAGCCGTCACAGCGGCGGTGACGGTCATGGGGAAGGCCACGCCCCCGGGCGCCACCGCCGCGTGGGCGGCCGCAATGAGGGCATAATAGACGCCCATTCCGAGCGAAACCGGGCGGAGCATTTGCGCGACCGAGGCGTCCAGAGCCGCCCCGAGGGCCTCGTCTCGTCCGGAGTCGAAGCCCGGGTCCCGATCGGGGTCTTCCCTATCCCTCGAAATCGTCTTTGCGGACATCGCGCCTCCCGAGAATCGAGCTTGTCAGCGGCGTGAACAAGCGGGGGCTGTCCGCCGAAGACGTGGCTGGCGTACACATGCGGCTCCCCGCAGGGACAGGGAAACCGACAGCATTTACCTCATGATATGCTCCCGCCACGCCGCCACCGTCGCCTAGACCCTCGTGTCTCGGCGCACAGAGCCCAATGTCAATTGTCAAGCACGATCCGATCCAAATCCCCGAGAACGCTTCGATCGGCCTTCGCAACGTCCAGGTCAAGCCTTTTATGTTCAAATATTTGCCGGTGTATCGTGGTCGGCCCGAGCGGCGGCGCACGCCTCCCGGAGGCAGGGAAAAGAGCCGGGAATCGGGGAATATTTCCCGCTTTTCCCCGGCGAAGGAAGCCCGCCCAATCCAACACGGTCGCCGCCTTTCTCCGCCGCGGCGAGCGACCCCTCGAAACGTGAGGCGAAGGACGAAGAACCGCGCTCCCCGGCCGCCTCGCCCGGAACAAGGGTCGGCACGAAATCCGGTCGATTGGGTCGGGCGCGGGAACCGGCGAATGCTGCGGTTTTGAGCGTGTGTGTCCTCCGGGTAGGATACGCTGTACCGGCCTGCGCGAACCCAGGTTTCGCGATCGGTTCGATTTGTTCGGGCGAACGTCCGTCTCCGCCTCCGCGGCGTTCGCCGTTGATTTGGGGAAACGACGATGAAGGAGCCCGGCCCATCGGCCATCTCGCCCGTGCGACGTCTGATCGAGTTCTTCGGTCTAAGGCGCAGCATCGTCGGGCTCCTGGGCATGGCTGTCCTGGTTGGAATGGGCGAGCACATGGCCGAGCAGTTCCTTCCGCTCTACTTGCTGGCCCTCGGGGGCGGCTTTCTGTCGGTGGGGTTCCTCGGCGGCATGGACAACCTGCTGGGGGCGCTTTACTCCTTTCCCGGCGGGTATCTCTCGGACCGACTTGGGACCAAGCGGGCTTTGCTGCTCTTCAATCTGCTGTCCATGGCGGGCTTTCTGGTGGTGGTTCTCGTCCCTTCCTGGCCGGCGGTTCTGGCGGGGGCGGCCTTGTTCCTGTCTTGGTCGGCGGTCTCCCTGCCGGCGACCATGAGCCTTGTGGCGCGCATCCTGCCCGGCGACAAGCGGACGATGGGGGTGTCGGTCCATTCGCTCGTGCGGCGGGTGCCGATGGCTCTGGGGCCGGTGGCCGGGGGAGCGTTGATCGCCGTCTGGGGGGTGGAGCTGGGAGTGCGGCTGGCCTTCGTTGGCGCCTTGGCGATGGCGGTCGCGGCGGTGGTCCTCCAGCAGCGACTCATGGAGGATGACTCGCGCCGCGACGGATCGTGGCCGACAGCCGAGCGCAGTCCCCTGCGAATGTGGAAGCTCATGAGCGGCGACCTGAGGAACCTGCTCCTCAGCGACATCCTGGTGCGTTTTTGCGAGCAGATTCCCTACGCCTTCGTGGTCGTCTGGGCCGTGGGAACCGAGCGGGACCCCGGACCGGTCACCGCGATGCAGTTCGGACTCCTCCGGAGCATCGAGATGGCGACGGCGGTCGTCGTCTATGTGCCGGTGGCGTACCTGGCCGACCGGGGTCGCAAGAAACCCTTCGTCGTCATCACCTTCATCTTCTTCACACTCTTCCCGTTGGCGCTTTACTTCTCGCACACGTATTGGATGCTGGTGGGGGCCTTCGTCCTGCGCGGCTTGAAGGAGTTCGGAGAGCCGACCCGCAAGGCCGTCATCATGGACCTGGCCCCCGACAATCACAGAGCGGGGATGTTCGGGCTCTATTACCTCGTCCGTGATGTCGTCGTCTCGGTGGCCGCCTTTGGCGGCGCCTTCCTTTGGCGTTACAGCCCGGCCCTGAACCTGACGGTCGCCGCCGCGTTCGGGGCGATGGGAACCCTCTGGTTCGCTCTGCGCGGCGGGGACCTCGGCTCCGGGAAGTCATGACCGCGGAATGATGGGCGACGAATAGGGAGAGGGCGGCGCCGTCGGAGCTATTCGTGGAAACCCAATGCGCCGAACCTCCACGGCGCCTCCCGACGGGTTCGCGTTTATTGTGGAAAACACAGCGTCTCGTGCTACATTTCAGGGACCATGGACTCGACCACTCTGGAACCCTTCCGCCGCGATCTACGCGGATCCCTCGAGGGCGACGTCCTCGACGACGAGATGTCGCGCCTGATCTACAGCACCGACGCCAGCCTGTACCAGATCCTCCCGGCCGCCGTCGCCCTGCCCCGTCACTTTGAGGACGTCGCGGCGGCGGTTCGCGTCGCCGCCGAACACGGCGTGCCGATCCTGTCGCGGGGCGGGGGCACCAGTCTGGCGGGTCAGACGGTGTCCTCGGGCTTGGTGCTCGATTTCTCCAAGTACATGAACCGGGTGCTGGAGGTGAACCGGGAGGGGCGCTGGGTCCGGGTGCAGCCGGGAGTGGTCCTGGACGACCTGAACGACGCCCTGACCGCCCAGGGACTCTTCTTCGCACCCGACGTGGCCACCAGCAGCCGAGCCAATATCGGCGGGATGATGGGCAACAACTCGGCGGGCGTCCGATCCATCCGCTACGGGAAGACGGTCGATCACGTGCTGGAGATGGCGGTTCTGCTGTCCTCCGGAGATCGGCTGCGCTGCCGTCGGTTGAATCGGTCGGAGCTGGACGCCCTCTGCTCCAATGGAAGCCGCGAGTCCGAAGTCTATGGCGGCGTCCGGCGGGTCGTCGCCGATCACCGGGACGAGATCCTGGCCCGCTTCCCCAAGGTGATGCGTCGCGTGAGCGGCTACAACCTGGACGAGCTGCTCGACGAGGACCGGTTCAACCTTTCCCGGCTTTTCGTCGGTTCCGAGGGGACCCTCGGAATCGTCACCGAGGCCAGGCTCAACCTGGAGCCGATCCCCGCCGCCCGGGCGCTGGCGGTTCTTCACTTTCGGGAGCTGCTGGACGCCATCCGAACGGTGCCGGCCCTTTTGGAATACCAGCCGTCGGCGGTGGAGATCCTGGACCGCTACGGACTGGATCTGGCTCGGGACAACCCGTCCGTCGCGAGTCTGTGCCGGGAGTTTCTCCACGGCGATCCGGACGCGATCCTCATGGTCGAGTTCAGCGGCGACTCGGCCGGTGAGGTGGCGAAGTCCCTGCGCGACATGTCGAGCGACGCGACCGTGCGATCCCGGGTCTTCCACACCTATGAGGCCCGGGAACCTTTCCAGCAACAGACGGTCTGGCAGGTGCGGAAGAACGCCCTGGGGGTCATGCTGGGAATCAAGGGGGACTACAAGCCACTCCCCTTCGTCGAGGACAGCGCCGTGCCGGTCGAGCATCTGGCCGACTACGTGGCCGACGTCCAGGCCGTCTGTCGGCGGCACGAGCGTCGGCTGGCGCTCTATGCCCACGCCAGCGTGGGCCTCATCCACCTGCGGCCGATCCTGAACCTCAAACAGGAGGCGGACGTCGAGATCCTGCAGTCGATCTCCGACGAGGTCTTCCAGCTGGTGCGGAAGTACGGGGGAGCCTGGAGTGGCGAACACGGGGACGGGCTGGCGCGGAGCCATCGGCTGCGGGATTTCTTCGGCGACAGGCTCTATGAGGCGTTTCGGGAGGTGAAGCGCATCCTGGACCCGGCGGGGCTCCTGAATCCGGGCAAGATTGTGGACCCTCCGGCCATGACCGAGAACCTGAGAATCAGTCCCGCCTATCGCCCCCGCTTTCCGGCCACTTACTATCGCTTCGACGAGGAGGGCGGCTTGGACGGCGCCGTGGAGCTCTGCACGGGGGTCGGCCACTGCCGCAAGACCCTGGCCGGCGTCATGTGCCCCTCCTTCATCGCCACTCGGGACGAGGAACACTCCACTCGGGGCCGGGCCAACGCCCTGCGGTCGGCCATCGCCGGTCAACTGGGACCCGAGGGGTTCACCAGCGAACGGTTGTACCAGGTGCTCGATCTCTGCCTCGAGTGCAAGGCCTGCAAGTCGGAGTGCCCTTCCAATGTGGACATGGCCAAGCTCAAGGCGGAATTCCTGGCCCACTACTTCAAGAGGCATGGCCTTCCGCTGGGCAAGCGGCTGGTGGCGGCCACGCGCCGGTCGGCGGAGATCGCCGCCTGGGCGCCCAACCTGGCGAATTTTCTCGCGGGCAACGCCCTCAGCCGCTGGGCGCTCGAGAAGCTCGCGGGCATCGATCGGCGGCGC
>CAYRCA010000359.1:0-5156 GCA_964422565.1 uncultured Acidobacteriota bacterium
GAGCCATCGGCCGATCACGCCGGTCGTGGGACTGACTCCCAACCCCGAGGTGGCGCGGCGGATGTCGATCCTCTGGGGCGTCCGACCCACAGTCATGCGAGAGATCGAAAATGTGGACGAGCTGATCCGGGAGCTGGAACGGGTCCTCCTATCCAGGAGCCTGGTCTCGACGGGAGACCGGATCGTCATCATTAGCGGAGCGCCCATCATCGAGAAAGGCCGAACCAACCTGATGCAGGTGCATGAGGTCCGGGGAGGTGGGAGGACAGGAGTGAGCGCCCCACCCCCGGCGGGAGGAGGTTGAGAGACAGAAACTCCGTTTCCGCGGGGGGGAGTTACTGGAGAGGAGTTGGGAGGGTCCCTTCGCCGCTTGGCCCGCCAAGAAACTCGCGCCTGGAAAACGTCCAGCCCCCGGAACCCCGTTTCATTCGTTCGGGTGTGCCCCGCTCGTGGGGCTCATGGCCACTACTCCCGCCTCCCACAAGCCGTCAGGAGCGACATGCTATGATCACGGCGTGTCGGTGATTCCGGGCATCAACGAGGTTCTCATCACCGAGTCCCGGATCCGGGAACGGGTCGCCGATTTGGGCGGGCGGATCGCTCGCGACTACCGGGGGATGGAGCCGGTAGTGGTCGGAGTCCTCCGCGGCGCCGCCATCTTCCACGCCGATCTGATCCGTTGCCTGGACCCCCGGATTCGAATCGACTTCATCGCCGTCTCCAGCTACGGATCGGCGTCCAGAAGCTCGGGCGAGGTTCAGCTTATGAAGGACCTTGAAACGGGAGTCCATGGCTGCGACCTGATTCTGGTCGAAGATATCGTCGATACCGGCCTGACGCTGGACTACCTGGTTCGCCTGCTCGAGAGCCGCCGTCCCCGGTCGCTACGGGTGTGCAGCCTTCTCTCGAAGCCGGACCGCCGTGTCGTCTCGAGTCGGATCGACTATCTCGGGTTCGAGATTCCGGACCGCTTCGTAGTAGGCTACGGGCTGGACCTGGATCAACGGTTCCGAAACCTCCCCTTCCTTGGGATCCCGGAATCGGATCCTTCGGACTGACGTTTCCGACTTCCTTCCATCTTCCTCCGCTGACGACCCGTTCGCCGACCGGGCCGACTGGTTGATTGTTGCCGAAGATTGATGGGAAACATCCTGGATCGGTATTTGGGCCGATTGGACATGGAACCCGCTTTCGCGGTTTAATGGTCGACTCGAAAGAGTAAGTTATGTTGTTTCGACGAGGAGCCTCGGGAGCCTCCGCCAAGCTGCCGATCCGTAACACCGTGGAAATCGAGCCCCGTCGTGTGGTGCGCGTCGGGCGGAACGAACCCTGCCCCTGCGGCAGCGGCAAGAAGTATAAGCAGTGCCACGAATCCGAGGGGGACGCGTTCCTCTTCAAACTGGCCCGCCGGGAGGAGTTGGATCGGCTGGAGGAGGAACAGAAGCGGGCCGGTGTCCCCTGGTTCAAGCGGTTCCTCGCCCGGGCGCTGAAGTAGCCTCGCCTGATACCCACCTTCTCGGGCTCACTGAGAATGCCGCCCGCGTGCTTCCCCTTGAAAACGTATTCTCCGCCGGCGCCGTAGCACCTTCTGGTCGGCCTGAGGCGAAGCCCGCTATCCCCCGCTCGATTCGTTCCGTTCGTGAAAGCGGGTCACCAGGTTCCAGGCCTCTCCGGGGTCGTCCGTGTACTGAATGAGCTCCAGGTGGCGGTCGTCGATGACCCCCTCGTCGGCCAGGAAGCGGAAGTTGATCACCTGGTCCCAGTACTCGCGCCCGAAGAGGATGATGGGGATCTCCTGCATGCGTTTGGTCTGACGCAGCGTGAGGGCGTCGAAGAGTTCATCCAGGGTTCCAAATCCGCCAGGGAAGATGAGCAGGGCCTTGGCCCGCAGCAGAAAATGCATTTTGCGCAGGGCGAAGTAATGGAACTGGAAGCAGAGGCTGGGGGTGATGTACGGGTTGGGACTCTGCTCCGACGGCAGGGTGATGTTCAGACCGATCGACTTGACGCCGGCTTCGTAGGCGCCGCGATTGGCGGCCTCCATGATACCCGGTCCGCCGCCGGTGACGACGACATAGTCGTGGTTCGACCCCGAGATCGAATCGGCGGCGACGATTCGAGTGAATTCCCGAGCCTTGTCGTAGTAATGACTCTTGGCCAAGATCCGACGGGCCACTTCGACCTCGCGGGCGAGGCTGGCGTTGTCGGGAAACGCCCGCAGCGACTCCTCGGCTCTTCGCAGGCGCCTTCCGGCCTGTTCTCGCTCGACGATCTGAGTGCCCCCGAACACCACGATGGTCGAGCGGATGTTCTGTTCCGCGAAAAAGATCTCCGGCTTCAGGAGTTCCAGTTGCATCCGCACCGGCCTCAGTTCGTTCCGGGCCAGGAACTCCGTGTCCTCCTGAACGAGGCGGTAACTCGGAGAGGACAGGATAGCCTGTAGGCGCCGCTCAGGTGACTCGGTCACGATCGTACCTCCGCATCCGGCAATCCGATGGGAACCTCCGGGGGATCGAGGCCGCCAAACCTCCAAGTACGGCCGTCAGGACAGCCGCCAGGGCTTTCGATACTCATAGTCCAGAAAGCGGTTCGCCTCGCTGGGGCTGACGATCCGTTCGCGGACCGGGTCCCACTCGACCCGGGTCCCCGTCTCCAGCGCGATGTTGGCCAAGTGGGCGAAGATGGTCGAGCGATGTCCCTCCTCGAGAGTGCAAGCGCACAACCGGCGCTCTTTGACGCAGTCCAGAAAGTCGCGGACATGGGCGACGGTGTCGTCCCGCCACTCGACCTGGAATTCCTCCGCCTCCGTTCGGGGATCGGGGGGCTGAAACTGCCCGCCGGCCGACGGCGTGATCCGAAACCCCCAGGCGTCTCCCGCGGACAGTGTGCCTAGCGTCCCGTTCAACTCGATCTCGGCGCGGCCCAGGACCGATCCGCCGCCGGCCTCATACTGCCCGAAAACCAGCAGGCCCCCGGAGGCAAACTCGAACACCACCTCCATAGTGTCCGGGATTGTTCGGTCGTCGTCCACGGCGAACCTTCCGCCGTGGGCGGAAACATGAATGGGAGCGTTTTCGTCCATCATCCACCGAATTGCGTCGAAATAGTGAACGCCCCAGTTGGCCACCTGGGATGAATAGTCCCGCCACCAGCGAAACCGGTAGGGATGGATGTTGTCCTGATAGGAGCGCCAGGCCCGCGGCCCCAACCAAAGATCCCAATCCAGTTCGGCCGGCGGGTCTTTGAGGGGCTTGCGTCCGATACCCCCCGGATACATATTGCTCACTCGATAGGCGCGGGCGACGGTCACTTTGCCGATCCGCCCCTGCCGGACTTGCTCCGACAGCCGCCGGTAAACGGGGGACGAACGGCGCTGCAAGCCTACCTGGACGACGCGACCGGTCCGCTCGGCCGCCCCGATCATCGCCCGTCCCTCGCCGATGGCGATGGTAAGCGGCTTCTCGACGAACACGTCCTTGCCGCTCTCGCAGGCCAGCACGGTCTGCACGGCGTGCCAGTGGTCGGGGGTCGAGATCACGACCGCGTCCACGTCGTTGCGGTCAAGGAGCCGTCGGAAATCCCGGTACCGGCCCACTGACTTTCCGAGGGACTCACCCATCTCGGGAACGCGTCCTCCCAGTTCGGCCAGCAATCCGGAGTCGACACGGGAGCGGTCCCGGTAAAGGTAGGGCTCATACACGTCGCAGAGGGCCACCACGTCGACATCCTCGAAACTCTGGAAGATGTGCAGCAACTGGGTCCCTCGGTTGCCCGCACCGATGAAGCCGACGCGCACCCGATCGTTGGAGCCCGGGACCCGGCCGGCTGCCCGTGCCGAACCGGCCAGGGCGCCGGCCGCGACCGAATGGCCCAGAAAAGTCCGCCTCGAAAACCGTCGACTATTCTCTGTCACAATCTAGCTCCCTTCCCCCATGACGGCGGGACTCGGAAGAACCCCTGCGGCAAATCCGGGAGACCGCCCGCCGCGGATTCCACCCAAGAATAGCCCCTTCCGCATCGGAAAGCCAAGGTGCACCGCTCGACCGGCGCCATTCCGGTACAATCGGAAGGCTTCGCGGCTCCAGCCGACGATCGAAGTCGCGACACTTGCCCCCGGCTGTATGGATCGCCCAGGGGAGCCACCCGGCATGAAGGGAGAGTGGATGGATGTGGTCGCAACGGCTGACTGACGCTTTTTCCTACGCCGCCCAACTCCATGGCGGCCAGCTTCGCAAGGGAACGAGCATCCCCTACCTCAGTCACTTGATGGGAGTGGCTTCCATCGTCCTCGACCATGGCGGGGAGGAGGACCACGTGATTGCCGCCCTGCTCCATGACGCGGTTGAGGATCAGGGCGGGCAGGACACCCTGGGGGAGATTCGGCGACGCTTTGGGGATCGGGTGGCTGCGATCGTGGCGGGCTGCTCCGACTCCCTCGAGGACCCGAGGCCCGCTTGGAGAGAGCGAAAGGAGCGGTACCTGAGACATCTGGAGGATGCTGGCTTCGACGAGCGCCTGGTTTCAGGCGCCGACAAGCTCCATAATCTTCGGGCGATCCTCTCCGACTTCCGGATTTCGGGGGCGGAAGTCTGGGGAAGATTCAACGCCGGCCCCGACGAGATACTCTGGTATTACCGCGAAATCGCGAGAATCATGGGGGAACGCGGTCCAAGGACGATATTCCTCGAGCTCCGGTCGACCCTGTCGCAACTGGAGCTCCTGACTGAAGCGTAAGGCTTCAGCCGTCACCCCTCGGAATCAGCCTTACGAAGGAGGAACGAGCTATGGAAGACCTTCGATATCCCGTCGGTAAGTTCACGCCCGATCGGGAGCCCGACACCGCAAAACGCCGCCGCTGGATCGATGAGATCGCCGAGCTTCCCGAGCGGTTGACGGCGGCGCTGGACGGACTCACCGAGGATCAACTCGATACTCCCTACAGGCCGGGTGGCTGGACCGTTCGCCAATTGGTCCATCACCTGGCCGACAGCCACGTGAACGCCTACACCCGCTTCCGTCTGGCGCTCACCGAGACGGCCCCGATCGTGAAGACCTATGACCAGGACGGGTGGGCCGGTCTGGCCGACGCCCGGTCGGCGCCGGTCGACCCGTCTCTGCGGCTACTCTCGGCCCTTCACCACCGCTGGGTCTTGCTG
>CAYRCA010000360.1:0-5154 GCA_964422565.1 uncultured Acidobacteriota bacterium
CCGCGATGTTTCTCCCAGGCGCCGTCGGCGACCGTGACCCCAAACAAGCGCGAGCGTGCGTCGTCTCTCCAGTACCGTCGGGTCAGAAAGTCCAGGAAGTGGGTGCAATACGCGCGCTCGTCGAGCTCCGGTCCCGCCGGTTTGGAACCCAGAGTGTTTTCGATCAGACGCGCCTCGTCAAACGAGGTGAAAAAGAGATCCAATTCCGGCAGCAACGGTTCGAGGAGGCGGTACTCCGCCACCGGCGCTCCCTCGGCGATGAGTTTTCGCGGGTTGGCCGTCAGCGTGTGACTGTCGGCGATCGTCACGGCCCCTCCGGCCCGGCACCACTCGATGAACTCCGCGAGATCCCGGCCGCCGTTGGCGTCGCCCCGGTCCGACAGTCCCGAGTACATGTAGTAGACGATTCGGGGCCGGAGGCGTTCGACGGCGGGCTTGAAGATTTCGAAGTCGAAATCGTCGTTGGCGTTGGGAAAATAGGCGATGCCGCCTCGATCCTCGCCGGGGGCGCTGTGGATGAAGGTCGTGCCGGTCGGCAGCGTCGGGTGGATGTGGGTGGACGACATGTCGATGCCGTTGGACGCCATCACGTCATGAAAATACCGTCCCTGCGCGTCCAGGCCGTCGTAGTCGCCCCGGCCGAGATTCACGCCCACCGCCACCCGAAGGCCCGTCCGGGAGATCAGGGGCGCCGTGTTGCCCGGTCCTCCGGCCGTCGCGAATCCCTCCTCGATCCACTTCCGGATCGCCTCCTGGAGGTAGTCGGGCATGTCCTCGGCCCGGCATTTCGCCAATCCGCCTTTGCCCACCAGTCGTTCGGCGAACTGGAAGTCCGGCCTGCGCAGATCCGTTACCGCCGTATTCAGGATGAGGACGTCGACGTCCATTGGACGAAACCCTCCGCGGCGGACGGCCGTTTCCGTCGCTCCAAGAAACGGGCCAAGTCCGCACATGTTGTGTTGAGCCTATCCGGGGCCGGGTGGAGCGTCAAGGGCGACCCTCCGGGAGCGGCGTTCCCAGTTCCGAGTTCCGGGGTCCCGAGGTTCAGGTTTCGAGGTTCAGGGGTTCAGTTGGGCCTCGCAATTACACCGCGCGCAATCGGATTTTTCGACGTATCTGAATATACTCCACTTACGGTGAGCTGTCTTTTCAGGTCAGGGGTTCCGGGGTTCCGCCTCCGGGGCGGCTCTCGTGGAGTCCGGCGGGAACGAGGCCCGCCCAGGGCCGACAGGGCGTAGTCCCACTCGACGAAGGAGGGTGGGGTGATCCCGTCCCCCCAATTGGGCCATGTTTCCAGGGGTTCCCACTTCGCACTTCTCAATTCCCGGTTCACGGTTCACAGTTCTTGGCCGCTGCGCCCGTTGCCCGCTGCCCGCTGACCGCTGACCGCAAGGGGTTCAGTGCGCATTTATGATTGATCCGCAGCAGATATGAAATATAATCGCTCGCAAACGAGCAGTGATGGCAAAACGCGGGAAGAGGGCGGAGAGGAGAGAACTGGCGCCGAAAAGGCTGGAGCGGCTGCGCCGCATCGTTCGTCAGAGCCGAGTCGTCCGGGTGGAGGACCTCACCAGCCGCTTGAAGGTCTCCACCGCCACGGTTCGCCGGGACTTGGATCGACTGGAGGAGTTGGGCGAGATCCGGCGCGTCCATGGAGGGGCGGTCGGAATCGAAAGCCGACTCGAGGAGCCGCTCTTCGACGACAAGGCATCCATCGCCCCTCGCGAGAAGCGCCGCATCGCCCAGGCCGCCCTGCGGTACATCAAGCCGGAGCACACGATCTACCTGGACGGCGGCAGCACGGTACTCGAACTGGCCCGGCTCGTCCGGGATCGGACCAGCCTCACCGTCGTCACCAATTCCCTGCGCGCCGCCCTCGAGCTCGCCGGACGGGGACCCCGCCTGATCCTGGTGGGGGGAGAGCTGCGCCGTCTCAGCCAGACTCTCGTGGGTCCCCTGACCCGACTCGTTCTGGAGAACCTCAATGTGGACATCGCCTTCATGGGAACCATCGGGGTCACCCCGGCTGAGGGCTTGACGACCACCGACCCGGCGGAGGCGTTCACGAAAGAGCTGGTCTTGGATCACGCCCGACGGGTCATTCTGTTGGCCGACAGCGGCAAAGCGGGTAAAGTCTCCTTCGCTCGGGCGGGGCGGCTGAGCAAGATCGATGTCTGGATCACCGATCGCCTCGTCGACCGGCGATTGTGCGAGGAGTTGAGGCGGGAAAACGTCGAAGTGCTGACAGTCTGATAGAAATGCCGAAGCCTCGAATCCGGAATGCCTCCCGCCCGGCGACCGGATTTCGGAGGCCGGCTCGGAACGGCTTTGGAAGGATGCGGGATGTCCCATTACCTCAGCAACAGCAGACCGGACTTTACGCCTTTTGAAATCGACTGCGGAAAGATCCCGGCCTATCGCTTCCGGGGAAACCTGTCGGGCGAGTTGGAGGCCGGCCGCATCACTCCCCGGAGCGCCGTCGACCTTCTGGAGGACATGCTGATTGTCCGTGAGGTGGAGGAGATGATCGTTCGGCTTCGTTCGGGCGCCTACGAGCCTCTTCCCGACTTCAACTATCGCGGACCCACGCACGTGTCGGTGGGGCAGGAGGGCTGCTCGGTGGGGGCCTGTGGGGCGCTAACCTTGAGCGACTACATCACCAGCACCCACCGGGGTCACGGGGACAGCATCGCCCGGGGCTGCGTCGCGCTGAGAGCCATGAGCGAGGAACAACTCCGGGAGCGCCTGACCCGTTCCGCCGCCTCGTCCCGCGAAGAACCGCTGGAAGAGGCCCTGACCGACCACCTGTACCATACCATCGCCGAGCTGTTCGGCAAGGAGGACGGCTACTGCAAAGGCCGGGGCGGGAGCATGCACATCGCCGATTTCAGTATCGGTCATCTGGGCGCCAACGCCATTGTCGGCGGCAACGTTCCCATCGCCGCCGGCGCGGCCCTGGGACTTCGCTACCTCCGCAACGGGGCGGTGGTGTGCTGTTTCGCCGGAGACGGCGCCTTCTCCAACGGCGTGGTCCTCGAGTCCATGAACTTCGTCGCCCAGCGTCAGTTCGTGAACGAGTTCTCGGACGACGGGCCTTTTGGCATCCCCCTCATCTTCCTGGTCGTCAACAACCATTACGGAATGACTCACCGGACCGACAACGAGGTGACCGGAATCGCCCACCTGGCCCGCCGCGCCGCCGGCTTCGCCGACAACAACATGCACGCCGAGGTGGTCAACGGAATGGACGTGTTGGCCGTGCGCGACGCGGTGCTGCGGGCCTGCGAGGGGGCTCGACGGGGGCGGGGCCCCTGTTTCCTGGAAGTGAACACCTATCGGTACTACGGTCACTCGCTGAGCGATCCCCGCAACGAGTATCGCACGAGGGACGAGGAGAGCGCCTGGAGGGAAGTCGACCCGATCGAGGCCTTCGAGAGGCAGATCCTGGCCCGCGGGATACTGGATGGGGAGGGGCTGGCGGCCCTCAAGGCGCGCGTGCGGGAAAGAAACGCCGCCGCCGCGGTCCGGGCGGCCTCGGCGGCCGACCCGAATCCGGCCGACGTGGTCAAGTATCTGTACACCGGTACGACCGCCGAAATCGTTCCCGCCAGGTTCGCCAACGTCCCTCTCCGGACGCCGCTGTCGATCAAGAGGGTGAGCGGAGAGCTCACCTATCGGGACGCCATCAAGGAGGCGCTCTACGAGGAGATGAGCCGCGACGCCCGCGTCATCTTCTACGGCGAGGACGTGGCGGACTACGGGGGCGCCTTCAAGGCCACCAAGGGTCTGTTGGAGGCCTTCGGAAGGTCCCGCGTGTTCAATACCCCCATCTCCGAAGCGGCCATCTGCGGAACCGGAGTGGGTGCGGCGATGGTCGGTCTTCGGCCGGTTGTCGAGCTCATGTACATGGACTTCGCCCTGATGGCTTCCGACCAGATCGGCAACCAGGCGGCCAAGTGGCACTATATGTCGGGCGCCAGCATCGAGGTCCCTCTGGTCATTCGCGCGTCGGTGGGAGGGGGCAAGGGTTACGGAGGCCAACACTCTCAGTCGCTGGAGTCCATCTTCGCTCATATTCCGGGGCTCTATGTGGTTTATCCGGCCACTCCCTATGACGCCAAGGGTCTTCTGAAAGCCTCGATCCGGGACAACAATCCGGTCATGTTCGTGGAATCCCAGCTTCTCTACGGAGTGAAGGGATTCGTTCCGGAGGAGGAGTACACCGTCCCTTTGGGAGTGGCGGAGGTCAAGAGGGAGGGAGGGGACATAACGCTGGTGACTTGGGGACCGGCGGTTCCGGACGCGCTGGCGGCGGCCGACGAGCTGGCCGGCGAGGGCGTCGGCGCGGAGGTTGTCGATCTTCGTTGCCTCGTTCCTCTGGACATGAAGACCGTCCTGGCGTCGGTCAGGAAGACGGGCCGCTGCGTCGTGGTCAGCCAGAGCATCCGGATCGGCGGCTTCACCGGCGAGATCGCCTCGAACATTCAGGAGGAGATCTTCGACTACCTCGACGCGCCCGTGGTCCGCGTAGGCGCCCGGAACGGAATCGCTCCCCAGTCGCACGTGTTGGAGGCCGTGTTTCTGCCCACCGCCGCCGATATTCTGCAGGCCGCGCGGCGGATCCTGTGACCCCTCTTTTGCGAGGATAAGGCCATGGCGCATCCCATCACCATTCCGAAGCTCGGTCAGATGACCGAGGAGAGCACCATCGTCCGCTGGCTGAAGAAGGAGGGAGACCTTGTCAAGAAGGGCGACATTCTATTCGAAATGGAAACCGACAAGTCGGTGATGGAGGTGGAGAGCTTCTTCCAGGGAACCCTCCTGAAGATCGTCGTCCCTCCCGGAGAGAGTGTGCCGGTGATGACCGTGGTCGGGTTCATCGGCGAGCCGGGGGACTCCATCCCCCGGGTGGAGCCTCCCGGAAGACGCCCGCCTGAGTCCTCGACGGTCGAATCGAGCCCTGTCGTCGAACGGCCCGCTGCCGTCCCGCCGGCCGCAGAAGCCGAGCGCAAGTCCGCCCCACCCGTCGGGGCGACCGGCTCGGACGCCTCGATGAGGACGGCGGCCCTGCGGCCCTCGGCCGTCGAGGAGATCGCGGTGAGCCGCGCGCTTCCCGACGTGCCCTCGGCCGAGAGCACACCGACGCGCGTCAGG
>CAYRCA010000361.1:0-5150 GCA_964422565.1 uncultured Acidobacteriota bacterium
GTCACTTCGGCGAGGACCCTGCTGAGGTCATGATCCCGCCTTACCGCGCGGGCCGAAGACGCGGAACTACTCCGGAACCCGGAACTGGTGCCCCAACCGGATCTTCGACGCTCGCGGCGGGGTCGTCTCGATCCGGGACGGCAAACTGTGGGATCTTGCGGGGTTTCGCCTTTCGGGAAATCGGAGAGAACTTCCTGGAGGGCTTCTTTCCAGCCTTCAGCCGTCCCTTCGACGAGGGCGACCTGATCCAGTGCGCCGACCTGCGCGGCGTGGTGCGGACGATCGAACTGCGCTTCACCCACATCCGCAGCGCCGACGGCCGAGATATCTTCATCTCAAGCTCCCGGATCTTCAAGAGCCCGCAACGAGTTGCAAGCCGACCGCTTTCGCGAGCTTCGGATTCCGGTGACGCCTCGGATCGGCACTGTTTGCTCCGGCACTCGGCGGGCAAAGGCGTCTTCAACAGGTGGCGCCCGGGGCGGCGACAATCCGCCGCCGGGAGTTGTGGGCTGAGGCGATGGGCTGAAGTTCGGAATCTTGCCTTTCTCCGAGTCTTCCCCTATCGTTTTTCCAGGCCCTGAGTTCGGATCGAACTTCGATCGTGACCATCGCGCTGTCGTGGTCGCCAGGGAAGGACCGACCGGGGACTCGAAGCCCCTCAAACGGAAAGGAGTTATCGATTATGAGCAACTCACGGAGAGATTTTCTGAAGAAAGCAACCCTATCGGGTGCCGGAATCGTTGGCGCGGCGATGACGAGTTGCGATCAAGGGACCGATGACTCGCATCCGTTTCCGCACACCCACCGGCAAGTGTTCAATATGTCCGGTTATGCGGCGCCTCACCTTGAGGTTGTCCGCGTCGCGGTGATTGGACTGGGCAACAGGGGAACGGGGACGGTCAGAAGACTGGCGTCTATCGAAGGTGTCGAGATCAAAGCCTTGTGCGATTTGGAGCCCGAGAGGGTTCAAAGGTCCGCCGATCTTATCAGTCATCTAGATCACAATCCGGACTTCTATTCCGGGAATGAAGATGAATGGAAGAAAGTTTGTGAAAGGCAAGATATCGACCTTATTGCTATTACGACTCCTTGGCATTTGCATGCTAAACAGTGTGTTTTTTCCATGGAACACGACAAACATGCATATACCGAGTTGCCCGCCGCGACGACTATGGAGGAATGCTGGCAGCTGGTGGAGGCTTCCGAGCGAACAAGGAAGCACTGCGTCCAGATGTCCAGTAACTGCAGCGGAGGAATCGCCGCAGTTGTTCTGAATATGGTGAGGAGAGGGTTTTTTGGGGAGCTGGTGCATGCGGAAGGTTGCTATATCCACGATCTCCTTTTGGATTACAATTTTACGAAGCATATGTATCACAATATGTGGAGACTGAATGAAAACATCGGTCGACAGGGCAATCTTTACCCACAACATGGGATGGTTCCCATCATTCAGATGATGGATCTTAATTGTGGAGACAAGCTGGATTATCTCGTTTCGTTATCGAGCGATGATTTTTTGATGAATAGGACCGCCAAGCGGTTGGCCGAAGAAGATGACTTTTGGCAGGAGTATGTCGGCAGAGACTATAGAGGAAATATGAACGTAACCCTCTTTCGAACGGTCGGAGGCCGGTCCATCGCGCTTCAGCACGATGTGACCTCCCCTCGTCCGAGAGGTGGTCGCCTGTTGAGTGGAACCCAAGCCATATGGCAGTCGCATCCGGACCGATTTGCCACAAGCCACAGGGGATGGGTGTCCGAGGAAGAGTTCCGCGAGCTGCTTGAAGAATATACTCCGGAGATGACCAAGAGGTTCGGGGAGTTGACGAGGGAGGCCGAGCAGATCGACAGAGAGGGCCATTCCTACTACAGAACGAGTCCGACGGATTGGAGACTGATCGACTGTCTGCGCAACGGCTTGGCGACCGACATGAATGTCTATGAGGCGGCCCTTTCAAGTGCGGTGACTCCGCTGAGCGTGTGGTCCGCCTCCAACAGGTCCCAGTCGGTTTCAGTTCCGGATTTCACATGCGGAGCCTGGGAATCGAATCAGAGGGATATGGACATACAGCTTCAAAGGGGAGGCGGGTCGACTCGGCTGATATAGGATGATTGGAGACGCGAGAGTGTTGGTTCGACCGTCGGATCTCTCGTCGCTTCCGTCTGCCCATTGAGTGAGCGCCGAACCGGATCGGAGCCGAATCGTTCGGGCGTCGGGTATCCTCGTTCCTCAAAACGGGTCCGACGTCGTTCTCCGACTGTCCGGGCCGTCGTCCGGTCACCCGCCTCACGCGGGCCAGAAGTAGAGGATCAACGGGACGCCGAGAAGGACAATGATGATCTCCAACGGCAAGCCCATCCGCCAGTAGTCGCTGAACTTGTACCCGCCGGGTCCCATGACGAGCGTGTTGGATTGATGTCCGATCGGGGTGAGAAACGCGCAGGAACCCCCGACCGCGACCGCCATGAGGAAAGTATCGACGGAGGCGTTCAATCCGTGGGCGACGCCGATGCCGATGGGCGCCATGAGCACCACCGTGGCCGCGTTGTTGATCACATCGGAAAGAAACATCGTGACCACGAGCACTATAGCGAGCGTCACCCAAAGGGGAAACTCATTTCCCAGGCGCATGATCTGATCCGCAATCAACTGAGCCCCGCCGGTGGCCTCCAGCGCCTTGCCGACCGGTATCATCGCTCCCAACAATATGATCACGGGCCAGTCCACGCTCGTATAGATCTCGCGAACCGATATGACGTTCACGAGTACCATTAGCAACGCGGCCAGGGGAAACGCGATCTGCACGGGCAGCACTCCGGTCACCACCGACAAAATGCCGCCTCCGAAGATTCCAAGCGCGAGGAGGATCCGCCGTGGTTGACCCATCTTGATTCCCCGTTGGGCGAGCGGGAGGCAACCCATCGCTGTAATCGCGTCGTCGACATTGACGACTCTCCCCTGCAGGAGGAGGACGTCCCCGGCTCTGAAACGGATATTGTCGATGCGCCGTCGCATCCTTTTCTCCTGTCGCGCTATCGCCAGGAGATTCAGGCCGTACCTCGTCCTCATGACCAATCCGGCCGCGGTATTGCCGATCAGGGGAGAATTCGCCATGACCACGGCCTCGGCCATGACGATTTCCTTGGATCCGATCGCATCCTTGCGGAACCGCTTGTCCCCGACGAGTTTTACCTCGCTGTTGTCGACGAACGTCTTCAGGTCGTCCGAGTCGGCTTCCAGGATCAAGATGTCGTGGGTTTTCAGCACCTCCTCGGCATCGGGCGCGTGGATGCGCCGCTTGCGGCGGATCAGGCCGAGGAGTCGGATATCGGCGTCGGTCAGGTCCCCAATTTCGCCGACGGCCTTCCCTTTGAGCTTCGAGTCCTTGGTCACCCGCACTTCCGTGATGTAGTCCTCGATCCGAAAGAGGTCCTCGGGCGAGGTTTCACCCTGCCTCTTCGGAAGGACGCGCCAGCCGACGAATGAAATAAAGGCAATGCCGACCATGGCGAGACCGATTCCGACGGGACTGAAGTCGAACATGCCGAACGGTGTGCCCAGTTCCTCACCCCGAAACGTGGCGATAATGATGTTGGGCGGCGTGCCGATGAGGGTGGTCATGCCTCCCAGGAGCGACCCGAACGCGATGGGCATGAGGATGTGGGAGGGCGCGTGTCGGTTCTTTCTCGCCATGTACAACGCCACCGGCATGAGAATGGCGAGGGCGCCGACGTTGTTCATCAGGGCCGAGGCGACCGCGATGGCGAGGGTAAGGACCAGAATCTGGACGGTGATTGAGTTCCCGACCCTTAAAACCCACGAAGCGACGACATCGATGAGTCCGGAATTCATCAGGGCCCGACCGATGATGAGAACCGCCGCGACGGTGACAACGGCGGGATGGGCGAAGCCAACGAAGGCGTTGTCCCTGGGGACAATCCCCGGAAGCGCCAAGGCGAACAAGGCGATCAGCGCGACGATGTCGTGACGGACCGGTCCCCAGGCGAAAAGAATCAGCGCCGCGCCGAGAGTCAGGAAAACGATTAGCTGATCCATGTCGGACCTGCCGGGAATAGGTAACGGTTGCTCTGT
Organism: uncultured Acidobacteriota bacterium; assembly: GCA_964422565.1. GTDB lineage: Bacteria > Acidobacteriota > UBA6911 > RPQK01 > JAPXNP01 > CAYRCA01. The sequence goes on from CAYRCA010000361.1 coordinate 4,094, forward strand.
GGGATTCCTTCTTCGGAGTTTGTCTTAACTCTCTATCTGCCTACGCAAATGATCGATCACTTCGGCGTATTCCTTGGGCGGACTGATGTCGATAAACTCGGTGTCTTCCTCGCACCATGCCGTATGTCCGGGTTTGGCGTACCACATCTCACCCGCCCGAACGATTTCCTCGCTGCCGTCGGCGTACCGAAGATGAAGCGCGCCCTTGAGTACATAGCCCCAGTGAGAGCACGGGCAAAGGTCGTTCTCAAGGCCTTTGAGGACCGGCGTGAAGTCGGTTCCCTTCGCCAGTCGCGCGTAGGCGACCGTCATGGAGCCCCACTGGGCCGAGTGAAGTGTGGCGCCGGGCGCCTCTATGGTGACAGGCAATTCGTCTTTGGGTGCGTGCATTCGAGAATCTCCTTTCAGACGGTGTCGCGGGATCGCGCGAGCGGTCGTCGAAAACTCGACGGGCCTCGGCGGGGTCGAGGCCACCGACAGGTTCGATCCCGGTGTTTATCGGACCTTAAACCAGCATCGCGAGGGTTACAAGGGGCTTTCGATCTTTTCCCCCAACGCCGGAAATTCCGATAAGAGAGATGAGGGAAGGGCAGACTGAGCATCCTCCTTCTCCTGCCCGAAGCGGCGCTTTGCCGGTAAAAGGATCTGGACGGTCATCGACTTGCCGATGCCGAGAACCCGGGAGCCAACGGCGTCACTCCGCTTGAAGCAGCACGACGATCCAGTGGCCTTCGCCGGGGGCGGCGAGGCGGACGCCGTCCTCGGCCGGCACCCGCCCCGAGTCGCTCCATTCGCTCCGATCGAGGTCGATCCAGCGATACGTGAATCGACCCTCGCCTTCGGAGAGATTCACCGTGACCGATCCTCCCTTGGGGAAGTAGGCGGCGTACCGCCGTCCCGGCTCCGCCAGCAAATACGCCTCGTTGTCGGCTCGATCGCCCAGGAGGTCGTTTCGGGGTTCGACGCGTTCGATCGCCAGTTCGTCGGTCGCCATCCTGAGCGAGCGGATGATCCGCTGGGCCCGCGGGCCGAGGCCCAGTCCCCACTCGGTCGAAGC
>CAYRCA010000362.1:0-5130 GCA_964422565.1 uncultured Acidobacteriota bacterium
CGGGGTGGACGCCCTTGATGTGGGCGTCGCTGGGCGGTCACGCGGATGCGGTCAAGTTTCTTCTGGACGCGGGCGCCTCGCTCAGGAGCCGGGACGAAGTCGGGCGGACCGCTCTCATGGTGGCGGCCTCAGACGGCCACGACGAGGTGGTCGGCCTCCTGCTGGAACGAGGGGCCGAGGTTCGGGACAGGGACGAGGAGAATCGAACCGCCCTCATGCTGGCCGCCTCTCACGGCCACGTCGGGACCATCGACCTGCTGCTCCGCCAACGGGCCGAAATCGACGTCTGGGCCAATGATCGGCGAACCGCCCTGATGTGGGCCGCCGAGGGCGGTCACACCGAAACCGTCGCTCGCCTCATTCAAGGCCGCGCCAACATCCACGCCCGCGATCGGGACGATTGGACCGCCTTGTCCTGGGCGGTATCCCAGGGGCACACCGAAACCGTCAAGATACTCCTGGCGGCCGGCGCCCAGGCGGACATCAAGGACCGGGGAGGGATGTCTCCCCTGGGCCTGGCCGCCTCGAACGGGAACGCGGAGTTGGTTCGGATCCTCCTGGAGGCCCGCGCCAACCCGAACGGAAAAGATAATCAAGGCATGACACCTTTGATGCACGCGGCCTGGGAGGGATACCTCGAGACCGTCGCCGCCCTGCTGGAGGCGGGCGCCCAGCCCAAGGCGGCGGCCGCCGATGGGTGGACGACCGCCCGTTCGCTGGCCGAGCGCAACAATCACGATGCGGTTGCCGCCCTGCTCCTGGAGGCGGAAAGACAATAGTCGGAGTTGTGCAATCCGTATCCTGAAAAGTTAATCAACCAGGAAAGTAATGGTTCCGACGCTTGCCCTGAACGGGGGATGCGGAACTTGCCAAACCGCCTCGGCCGGTCGATACTGGCCAGCGGCATGAAACGTTTCACGCTCTACAACACGCGCGCTGGGGTTCTGGTCGACCGCGGAGGCAAGCTGTTCGATCTGCCCGGGGAGCCGGACTGGGACGCCGCGGTCAACCGCGAGGACCTCTGCAATCATCTCGACTCCGTTACCCGGAAACGGCGGCCCCACCCGAGGCTGACCCCCGCCGACCTGGACGACGTGATCCTGCCCCCCATCTCCCGGCAGGAGGTCTGGGCGGCGGGAGTCACCTATCTCCGCAGCCGGAAAGCCCGCATGGAGGAGTCGGAGGCGGCACACGGGGGCGATATCTACGACCGGATCTACAGCGCGGAACGGCCGGAGCTCTTCTTCAAGGCGACGCCCGGACGTGTGGTGGGACACAACCGGGAGGTTCGAATCCGGCGGGATTCGAACTGGTCCGTACCGGAACCGGAGTTGGCTCTCCTGGTCACATCCACGGGGAGGATTGTGGGATACACCGTCGGAAACGACATGTCCGCCCGGGACATCGAGGGAGAGAACCCCCTGTATCTCCCCCAGGCCAAGATGTACGACGGAAGCTGCTCGCTGGGGCCCGGAGTTCTGGTGATCGACGAGGATCTCCCGTCCGATACCCGGATCTCCCTGGAGGTGATCCGCCCCGAGCCGAGGGAGAAGAGGGTGTTTCGAGGGAGGACGTCGCTGGGGCGGATGAAGCGGCCGCTGACGGAGCTAACCGGGTTTCTGTTTCGGGAGTACTCCTTTCCGAACGGCTGTTACCTCCTGACCGGGACCGGCGTCGTCCCTCCGGCGTCCTTTAGCCTGAGAGTTGGCGACGAGATCCGAATCACCATCGATCCCATCGGAACCTTGTGCAACCGGGTAGGATAGTCTGGACAGGCTGACCCGCGGCGGTCCCGCTCGCGGCCGAGGCGTTTGCTCCCGGACCCCCGATAATCCGGGCGCCGACGCGGCCGCGCGGCGACCCCCGTCCCGGAAGGAACCGGAACTATGGAAATCCAGGGCATGAGCTTGATCGGTCACAAATCCTCGGGGCGCGGCGAGCGCACTTTTTACGCCGTTGACCCCGCCTCGGGACAGCGGCTGGAGCCCTCGTTCTTGGAGGCCGTCGAAGCGGAGATCGCCGCCGCCCTCGAGACGGCGGAGTCTGCCTTCGCCGCCTATCGAAGGACAGAGCCCGACCGGCGCGCGGCTTTCCTTCGGGAGATCGGGGAGGAGATCCTCGGCATCGGGGACGCGTTGATCGGGCGGGCGGCGGCCGAGACCGGGCTGCCGGAGGGGCGGCTGATGGGAGAGAGGGGACGGACGGTCCAACAGGTCCGCCTATTCGCCGATCTGGTCGAGGAGGGCTCCTGGGTCGAGGCTCGAATCGACACCTCCCAGCCGGACCGGATGCCGCTTCCGAAGCCGGATCTGCGACGTATGTTGATCCCCCTGGGACCGGTGGCGGTGTTCGGGGCGAGCAACTTCCCCCTGGCCTTCTCGGTAGCTGGCGGGGACACCGTCTCCGCCCTGGCGGCGGGCTGTCCGGTGGTCGTCAAGGGACATCCCGCCCATCCCGGCACGTCCGAGCTCGTGGCTCGGGGGATTCTGCGGGCCGCCGACCGGTGCTCCATGCCGGCGGGCGTGTTTTCTTTGCTTCAGGGTGCCGGTCACGAGGTCGGCCTGGGACTGGTGAACCATCCGCTGACCCGGGCGGTGGGATTCACGGGGTCTCTGGCGGGGGGGCGGGCCCTGTTCGACGCCGCCGCGCGACGACCGGTTCCCATTCCGGTTTTCGCGGAGATGGGCAGCGTCAATCCGGTGTTCGTGCTGCCCGGCGCCCTGAAGCGGCGGGGCAGGGCGATCGCCGAAGGACTGCAGGGGTCGGTCACATTGGGAGTGGGTCAGTTCTGCACCAACCCCGGCTTGGTGGTGTTTCCCGGCGGCGGCGAGACGGAGCCCTTTATCGATCGGCTCCGAGAACTCATCCGGGCGTCCCAACCGGGGACGATGCTGCACGCCGGCATCCGTCAGGCCTATATCGAGGGGGTCCATCGAATCCGAGAGCTGCGGTCTGTGGGGATTCTGGAACAGTCGGCGACCGAGGCGGCCGAAGACCGAAACGAGGCTGGGGCCTTGGTCTTCCACACCTCGGCCGAGGTCTTCCTGGCCGACCGCACCTTGTCGAGGGAACTCTTCGGCCCTTCCACTTTGCTGGTCTCATGGGATTCGGATCTGGAGCTTCGCCGGGTCGTCGAAGGGCTGGAGGGACAGCTCACGGCGACGCTGCACGCCGCGGAGGAGGATCTGCGGGAGTGGGGCTGGCTGATCCCCCTCCTGGAGCGGAAGGCGGGCCGATTGATCCTCAACGGCTTCCCCACCGGCGTGGAGGTGTGTTCCGCAATGCATCACGGGGGACCCTATCCGGCCACCACCGATGTGCGCACCACCTCTGTGGGAACGGCGGCCATCCTGCGCTTTGCCCGTCCCGTCTGTTATCAGGACTTCCCCCAGGCGGCCCTGCCGCCCGAGCTTCAGAACCGCAACCGCCGCGGGATCTGGCGCCTGGTCGACGGCCACCCCACCCGCGACGATATCCAAGGGGCGGGAGGGTAGGGGGAGCGGGAGGGGAGGGAGTTCGGGCCCTGCATCGGTTGAATTCTGCCGTCCTGTGGCGGGAAATTTCTCCGGCGGCGGCTGAAACGCAGGTCACTGCGGCGCTTGCGGGGAGTTGGACCCACGCCGAACTTCCGTGCAACCGGTTCGGTTCCGGCTACGCAGGGTTGGGAAGTGGGAGGGAAATCGGCAGAGCGAAGTTCTCCCGACCCTCCCGGTCCTCCCGATCCACGAGAACCTCCTGAGCAATCAACTCCAGCGAAACCACTTTAGGGCCAGGAGGAAGGAAACCGCCGCCCAGGCGATCAGTATGGCGAAGGGCAGCGCCTGGGTCGACAGGGACACGCCTTCGAGAATCACGGCCCGGAGGGCGTTGATCAGCTGAGTCAGGGGAAGCGCCTGGATGAAAGGCTGCATGACCTCCGGAAACCGCTCGGCCGAGAAGAAGACACCGGAACAGAGCCACATGGGCAGCATGACCACATTCATGATCCCCGAAACCGTCTCGATTCGCTGGGCTCGCGAGGCGGCCAACAGGCCGAGGCCCGCGAAGGCCATGGCGCCGACGAAGGCCAGCATAATGATGCCCGGGATGCTCCCTTCGATCGGCACGCCGAAAATCCAGTGAGCAGCCAGCAGGAGAACAAACACCTCCGGGATAAAGAAGAGCGCCCGCGTCCCCACCGCGGAAAGCAGGAACTGGCTCCGCCTCATCGGGGTCCCCAGCATCCTTTTCAACAGCTTCTTGATGCGCATATCGACCAGGACGAAGCCGACCCCCCACATCCCGCCGCCCATGAGATTCATCCCGATCAGGCCCGGCACCAGAAAATCGACATACCGCGAGCCGGGGGCGGTGACATGACGATCATCCACCGGCAACGGGTCGGATCGGCCCGCCGCCCGCTGCAGGGCGCCATTCAAGGCGGCGCGAGCGCTCCGCGCCTCGGGATTGGAGGGGTCGAAGTGGTACCCGTGGACGCCCCGCTCGTCGATGGTGACCACGACGTGCGTCTGGTTGCGCCTCAATCGCAGGAAGGCCTCGTCGCGCACGCTCCTCTGGACCCGAAACGACGGGTCCCTCTCCAGTGCGGAGACCACCTCGTCGGCGCCGCGGCCCGGGACCACGTCCACCAGAGTCTCCTGATCCCGCGAGGCGTCGAACGCGATTCCCAAACCGACGACCATCAGCAAGGGAAAGCCGTAGGTCCAGAAAATCGCCTCGGGCTCTCGAATGTAGGCTCTGACGTTGCAAAGAATCAGCTGAAGAATCGGCGTGCGGCTAAACATCGCGGAGGTGCCTTCCCGTGAGATTGACGAAAACATCCTCGAGGTTGGCGTGACGGGTGGTCAATCGGTTCAAGGTCCATCGACGCTCCTCCAGGCGGCTCAGTAGGGCCGGCAGGGCCAGATGGGGCTGCGTGACCGTGAGAAGGAATCCGTCGGAGTCCTTGACGCAACCGGTCACCGCCTCGACCCCCAGAAAGTCCGTCTCGCTGGGGGGTGAGGGGTTCGCCGTATCGGCGCTGAACTCCACGATATGCTCGCCTCCGAGCCGGAGGATCAGCTCGAGGGGTGAACCGAGGGCGATCACGCGTCCGCGGTCAACGACTGAAACGCGGTCGCAGAGCCTCTC
>CAYRCA010000363.1:0-5122 GCA_964422565.1 uncultured Acidobacteriota bacterium
TGGGGAAGCCGGCCTCGATGACGTCGACCTTTAGCCGGTCCAATTGACGAGCCATTTTCAGCTTTTCCTCGAAGTTCATGGAACAACCCGGGGACTGCTCGCCGTCTCTCAGGGTCGTGTCGAAGATGTAGACTCGTTCGGACATTTCTCCCTCCGGAATTAAAGCAGAGTAATGGGTCACGCTAGCAGACCTGCCCGGTCGGAGTCAACGTTCGCGGGCCGATCTGGCCGATCTGCCGATCTCGACCATCCCCGAAGCGGCTTTGGGGATCCAAGGAAAAGGCCCGAAGACCCGTTCGGAAAAAGCCTTCGTGTTTCTTCGTGCGCCCAGGTGGATAACTTGGATTCGGACCTCACAGCCGCTTGACGCCGCTGCGCGAGAGGAGGAATCCGGTGGCGGCGCTGGCCAGAATCAACGCCAGAAGCAGCAGCGTGAGGGTCGGGGAGGTCTTGGACGCCAGGTAGCCAGCCGACAGATCTCCCAGAGGCATGCCCCCGCGAAAAGCCAGGGTGAAGATGCTGAGGACGCGGCCCCGCATCTCGTCGGTCGTCGCCAGTTGCACCAGCGAGGTGATGGCGGCGAACAGACACATGACGCAGAGTCCGGTCAGAAAGAGCAGAAGATAACTGAGCGCGAGATTCCGGGACACCGCGAAGAGGCCCATGAACAGGGCGAAAAGGATCTGGACCCAGAGGGCGACGAACCCCTGTCTCGAGATTCGGGAGAACCCGGCGTATAACAGGGCGCCCGCGATGGACCCGGCGCCCGATATGGCCATCATATAGGAGTAGCCAGCGGCCTCCAGATTGAAGATGTCTCCGGCGAAGACCGGCAGAAGGGTGAGGAGAGGGATTCCGCAAAAGGCGCTCACAAAGCCCAGGATTGTCAACTGCCAGAGCGACCCCTGTTCCCGGACGTAGGAGAAGCCCTTCCCGATCTGGAGCAGTACCGATTCGCCGGTCTTCCGGGGCACGAAGCTCGTTCTGAGCAGGTAAAGGGCGACGATGACCGCCAGGAAGGAGAGCGCGTTCAACCCGAAGCAGAAGGCGGCCCCGACGGTCGCCAGGGCGGCGGCGGCGGCGAGCGGTCCGACCATCCGCGCCAAATGGAACTGGATGGAGTTGAGCGCCACCGCGTTGGCAACGTCGCGACGCTCGACCAGCGACGGAATCAGGGCCTGGTACGCGGGCGCACCGAAGGCTTGGCCGCTTCCCGCCACGAAGACCAGGACCAGAAAATGCCAGATCTCGATCCAGCCGAGGTAGAGGAGAATCGTCAACAGGACGGCCACCGCCATCTGCACGTACTGCGAGAAGAGGAGCAGCCTTCGGCGATCCAGCCGGTCGGCGAAGGCGCCTCCGATCAACGTGAAAAGGATTACCGGAAGTTGTCCGAGGAAGCCCACGAGGCCCAGATAGAACGCGGACTTGGTCAACTCATAGACGACCCACGACTGGGCCACGATCTGCATCCATGTCCCCGTGGTGGACGTGAAGGCGCCGAGCCAGAGGAGTCGGAAGTCGCGATAACGGAAGGCCTGGAAGGTTCGGCGAAGAACGCCTTCCGGCGTCGCAGCTTCTACGGACATAGCCGACCATTATGCCATGTGGACAGCCGGGGTCCGCGGCGGGCTGGAGACGGTGCTCGGGGGGGCTGAGGGGGCACCCCCAAACGAGGAGCCGCCCGGACCGGACGGGACCATTCGACCGCTCGATTTCGTCGGGGAGTTTTGGTTCCGTGTTTCAACGATGGCTGCCGAGTGTCGGGGGCCGATCCTCCGGGAAGCGTTGGTTGCTGGATCGAGGCAAGCCTCCAGAACCCAGCCCCTGGCAACACGCCTCTCAGTGAAAAAGGAACTCGACGACGTCGCCGTCCCGAATCAGGTAATCCCTCCCTTCCGTCCGGAGCAGGCCGAGGCGATGCAGGGCGGGAAAGCCGCCATGCTCGCGGAGCTCGTCGAAGGTGGCCACCTGTGCCCGGATAAACCCCTTCTCCATGTCGGAATGAATCTTTCCCGCGGCGGCGGGCGCGGGAGTGCCCGCCTTCACGGCCCAGGCGCTCAGCTTGTTGTGAGCGACCGTGTAGAAAGTCAGCAGGCCCAGCAGTCCGTAGGCCGAGCGAACCAGTCGGTTCAATCCGCTCTCGGCGAGACCAAGGGCCTCCATGAATTCACGACGCTCCCCGGGTTCGAGTTGCAGGATCTCCCACTCCAACCGGGCGGACAGCGTCACCACGGTGGGCGAGAGGGAGAGCCGGCTCTGGCGGATCCGGCTCACCCAGACACTCGCATCCTCCTGGAGATCCTCCTCGGACAGATTGGCCACGTAAAGGACCGGCTTGCTTGTCAGAATCCCGAGCCCCTTCAACTCCCGCCGAGACTCGTCGTCCATGTCGAGAGTCCGAAGCGGGACGCCGGCGGCCACCTTCTCGCGGTAACCGCTGAACCGGACTTCCTCCGAGGCGTATTGTCGCGGGCTGGTCTTCCACGTCCGCCGCCGCTTCTCGATGGCCCGGTCCAACACCTCCAGGTCCGCTAGGAGAAGCTCCGTCTCCACGATATCGATGTCCCGTGCCGGATCGAGATCTCCCAGGACATGGGCGACCCCGGTTTCTCCGAAGCAGCGGACCACGTGAGCGAGGGCATCCACGCCGCGGATGTTGCCGAGGAACTGGTTGCCGAGTCCCTCACCCCGACTGGCGCCCCGAACCAGGCCGGCGATATCGCTGAACTGGATGAGAGCCGGATGGGTCTCCACGGGCTTCAGAAGACCGACAAGCGCGTCGAGTCGCGGGTCGGAAACCGCCACAACGCCCACGTTGGCCTCGATCGTGGTGAACGGATAGTTGGAGACCGCCGCGCTCCCGGACGTCAAGGCGTTGAAGAGCGAGGACTTGCCAACATTGGGCAGCCCGATAATCCCAACGGAGAGCATTGTTCGTTATCCGCAAGGCCCGGCCGAAAAGATACGATGAGCGAAAGCGCACCGGGAGGACCAGGAGTTCAGGAGAGCCGGAGGGGATCGCCCGGCAGCGAGATTCTCCCTCGCCTCCCGATCCTCCTTAACCCATCCTTAACCCCGTTTCATTCAAGCTCATGGTTACTTACTCCTCGCCGCGCCTCTCCCTGCCCAACGATATCAGGTTCGCCCAAAGGCGGTACGCCCCCGGGACTCCCGCCGGAAGCTGGCGGAAGAAGGCCAGTCCGGTATACACGTAGGTCCCCTCTCCGTACGCAGCGACGACGAGGGCCCCTCGCTTCGGCTGGTCGTTATAGGGCCAAAGATCCCTCAGCTCCAGCAACGCATCGTAGCGGCTGTCCCACTCCCCGAGAAAGTAAAGTCCCCGCTCCTGAACCCACCCCTCCCAGTCCCGCTCGGTGATGGCGTTGGGCCGGGTGAACAGGAGATGTCGGGGGGCCAGCAGTGTGACCGGTGAATTCTCCATGGTCACTCGATCGTGGGGACGGGAGATCGTCAGGGGGTAGGGGGCGAACTGCTCCCGGAGAAACTCGTACTTGTTGTACTGAACGACCAGATGTCCTCCCCGTCTGACGTACTCGAGCAGCCGTTGGTTGTTCGCGATCAGATCCTCCCTCGCCAGGTACGCCCTCACACCGAGAACGATCGCGTCGAAGACACTCAGGTCCTGGAAGAAGAGCGCTTCCCGGTCGAGGTAGGTAACCGACGCCCCGAGTTGCTCGGTGGCGATTCCGACCTCGTCCCCCACTCCCATCACGTAGCCCACACGTAGGTCTTCGGGTATCCGCACGCGAAGAGCCTCCAGCGATGCCTCCGCCGGTTCCACCATGATGCGCGGCTGGATATGCGAGTAGGAGATCTCCCGAACTCCCGACTGAAAGCGCTTCCCCTCCGCCGAAGCCACGGCGCGGACCCGGAAGCGTCCCTCCCGCGCGTCGTGCGGCGGGACGACCTCGAATCTGCGGGTCTGCACTTCATTCTCGTACCGGAAGGAGACCGACGCATTGGGGGGATCGACGGTCCAGTCCGCGGGCACCTGGAGGGTGACCTCGGATGAAATTGGACCGGGATTGTGGTTCCTCACGGAGACCTCGAAGGTGCGGGGTAGAGGCTCATCAACCGGAACGAGCGCCACAGATGGAGAGATCCGTACCGAAAGCTTCGGCACAACCTTGAGATCCATCCGCATCTCCTGGCCGAACTCCGCCGCGTACCAGCGGAACTGGACGGGGCGCTCCACCCGAGCGGCAACGCCGAAGGCCCTGAAACGGGCGATCGCCTTGAGGGGTGGTGGTCTGAACGGCTCGATTCCGGTGAAGCCGGGCGAAACCGAGAATCGGTCGACGGAGGGGTCCTCCCTGAACCAGTAGGGACCGCTGAGTTCGGCGTCCTCGGGAACCGTCGCCGCGAAGGTGGTGGTCGAACCGGATCGCTGTTCCTCGGTCACCCGCCAGTCGGAACCCTCCAGGGTCACCGACTCGAGCTCCACCGGAATCTCCGCCCGACTCTGGAAGCGGACCGCCACCTGAAAGCGCTCTCCCGGGACAACCATCCCGTCCTGGATGCCTACGGCCAGGGCGTCGGCATGCAGAAACAGTCCCTTCTCGGCCGCGTTCAGGAAGTCCCGCTCCTTCTGTTCGAGAAGGAAACCCGCCTCGGGATGGGAGGTGGCCGCCCTCATTCGTCTAACGAAATCGAGGCCCGTGGCGACCGCCCTTACGGCCGCGATGTAATCGGTGCGGTGGAAGGCCTCCTTGGCCCAGTCCACATAGCCCTCGAGCAGGGCCACCGAGGACTCCAGCGACGCGTCAAGACGGGAGAGGGCCCCCAGGGAAACATCGATACCGTCGAAGAAGCCTTCCTGGATCCGGGCCGAGTCGATAGTGCTATCGGCGAGAACGAAGGCGGCGGAGTAGGGACCGGGTTGGGGCAGGACGTTCATTCCCTGCGAGCGGTGGCGGCTCCGGGCCCGGGCGCCCATCTCGGCGTAGGTTTCGCCCAGCAGCGGATCGTACACGCCCAGGTCGACCCGGACATCCCCGCCCTGACGTCGACTGCCCATGCCGATGCCGGTCGACTGGAAGAGCCGCAGGGGCTGCCAGGGACGCAAGCCTTCCTCTATCTGCTCCGGGTAGCGCGCGGG
>CAYRCA010000364.1:0-5112 GCA_964422565.1 uncultured Acidobacteriota bacterium
CGGCCACATCAGCATATTGCCGGAGGCGAACGTGTCGGCGTCTTCCTTCGAGAAGTAGGCGCCCGCGTCGCAGTGCGAGTGGTAGATGACCTTGAGCGGCCGGCCGCTCTCTTCGCCCGCGGTGAACGCCCGCTGCGCGCGCAGCTCGTTGATCTTGAAGTACATGGCGCTGGTGCGCGGGAACGTCTCGGGGTCGCCCTCCGGCCCTGCTTCTGCTCAGCCGGGAGGATCTTCCGGGCGTCGCCGAACTGACCGGCCGAGCCTTGAGGGTCGTGGTTCTCGGCGAGCGTCTGCTCGAACAAGCGAGCCGCGTCCGCTCCCCCCAGGGAATCATCGCGTTCTTCGAGAAACCGGTCTGGACGCGGGCCGACCTGACCCCCTTCGTCCTGTTCCTGGACCGCCTCCAGGATCCGGGGAACCTGGGCGCCATACTCCGAACCGCGGCGGCAACGGGCCGCTTCAGCCTCGTCGCCGCGCCCGGCACCGTGTCCCGCTTCAACGACAAGGTGGTGAGGGCTTCGGCGGGGTATCTCTTCCGCGTGCCTTACCTGGAGGGCGTCCCCCTGGAGGAGCTCGCGCGACGGGAGTATCGCATCCTTGTGGCGGATCCCGGAGCGGAGGCCGACCATTTCGGCGAGGCTTTCGAGCCGCCCCTGGCCCTGGCGGTGGGAGCCGAAGGAGCGGGGTTCGACATCCCCCCGTCGCTTCCCCACCGCCGCGTGCGCATCCCCATGGACGCCGGCGTCGACAGCCTCAACGCCGCCGTGGCGGCCTCCCTCCTGATGTACGAGGTGGTTCGGCAAAACCGCTGACGATCCCGCCGCCCCCTTCCGCTACAATCACTACCGACATGTCGCGCGATCTCTTTTCCGCCCAGGCGCCTCCACCCTCCGGCCGGGGACAGCCGCTCGCCGACCGGATGCGGCCCCGTACTCTCGACGAAGTGGTGGGCCAGGAGCATCTTCTCGGGCCGAGCCGATTCCTCACCGAAGCGGTGCTCGCCGACCGCCTCCCGTCGCTGATCCTCTGGGGGCCTCCCGGCGTGGGAAAGACCACCCTGGCCCACGCGATCGCGGCCGAATCGCGAGCCCATTTCGTTTCGATCAGCGCGGTTCTCTCGGGTGTGAAGGAGGTGAAGAAGGTCATCGACGAGGCGCGCTTCCATCGACGCACGGCCGACCGACCCACGATCCTGTTCGTGGACGAGATCCATCGGTTCAACAAAGCTCAGCAGGACGCTTTCCTGCCGCACGTCGAAGACGGCACGCTGGTCCTCGTGGGGGCGACTACCGAGAACCCTTCCTTCGAAGTGATTTCACCTTTGTTGTCGAGAACTCGAGTCCTGGTTCTTCATCCTTTGTCTGAAGACGAAGTGGTCCGCATCCTCCGTCGGACTCTGGACGACGAGGAGCGCGGCCTCGGTAAGGACGGGATCGCGGCGGACGAGGAGCTTTTGGTCGGGATCGCCCGCTTCGCCAACGGCGACGCCCGAACGGCTTTGAACGCCCTTGAGGTTGCAGCCGATCTGGCGATGCGAAATAACCCTTCCAAACCGGTTATTTCAGAGGCTATTCTTCAGGAATCGCTTCAGCATCGATCCCTGCTTTACGATAAGAGCGGAGAGGAGCACTATAACCTTATCTCGGCGCTCCACAAGTCGCTGCGCAACAGCGACGCGGACGCCTCCCTCTACTGGCTGGCCCGCATGCTGGAGGCCGGGGAGGATCCACTCTACATCGCCCGGAGGCTGGTCCGCTTCGCCTCCGAGGACGTGGGATTGGCCGATCCCCAGGCGTTGCGGATCGCGTTGGACGCCATGGGCGCCTTTCATTTCATCGGCTTGCCCGAGGGTAAGCTGGCCTTGGCCCAAGCGACGGTTTATCTGGCCGTGGCGCCCAAGTCGAACGCCCTTTACGCCGCCTACGGCAGGGTGGCGGAGGATGTGGCCCGGACCCGCAACGAGCCTCCTCCCCTGTGGATTCGCAACGCCCCCACCCGTCTCATGAAGGAACTGGGTTACGGAGAGGGATACGAATACGCGCATTCCGACGAGGACGGGGTCACGGCCATGGAGTGTCTACCCGAGAACCTGCGCGGCACGACCTACTATCGGCCCACCGACCGGGGTGTGGAGCGCCGGGTGGCCGAACGGCTTCGGGAGATCCGGACCCTGCGAGAATCGAAGCGAAGCAAGGATTGAGGCGCGCCGTGACGGCCGGTGTCCTCCGGGAAAGCCTGAGCGTCGTGGCGACGGGTGACGGGTGGGGGTATACTCGGGCCATGGGAAACGGAGGAAGGATGAGCTGTGAGTGGTCGGGACTGATTGCGGCGCCCTTCCCGATCTCGATGGACTCGGTGCGGCGGGAGAATCCGTCGGGTACTCGGGTGGGCGCGGAGACACCGGAGGTTCGGCCGGCGCCGGGGCGGGTCGAGGATGGCGCCCGGCATCGAATCGAGGAGCTCTGACGTCGTGCGAACCGTCTACCGTCTTCCCTTCCGGATTCTGGATATCCCCGTACAGATCGACCTGTCCTTTCTTCTGATCCTCCCGGTCCTGGCGTGGATCATCGGCAGTCAGTTGCCACAACTGATCGCGGCGTTCGCGATGGACATCGATCCGGATCCGCTGACGCGGGGGATAACCCCCTACCTTCTCGGTCTGGTGGCCGCCCTCGGCCTCTTTCTCAGCGTTCTGATCCATGAGTTGGGGCACTCGGTCGTCGGTCGGATGTTCAACCTGCGGATCCGCAGTATCACCCTCTGGATTCTGGGGGGCATGGCCCAGTTCGAGCGTATCCCCCGCAAGCGGGGCACCGAGGCCGTTATGGCCATAGCGGGGCCGATCACCAGTCTCATGGTGGGCGCGCTCTCGGGCACGCTCCTCTGGATGACGCCCCCCGACATGGGCGGCACGCGGTTCGTTTTGGCCTACCTCATGTTCATGAATTTCATTCTGGTCGCCTTCAATATGCTCCCCGCCCTTCCCTTGGACGGAGGCCGCGTGTTCCGCTCCCTTCTGGCCATGCGAATCCCTTACCTGCGCGCCACCCAGGTGGCCGTCTCGGTGAGCCGATTCCTGGCGATCGCTCTCGGATTGTTCGGTTTCCTGACGGTGAACATCTGGTTCATTCTGATGGCTTTCTTCATCTACATCGCGGTGGGGGGCGAATCCCAGTACGCGACCGTATCGACCGTTCTGCGGGGGATCGCCGTCGGCGACGTTATGACCCGGGAGGTGCGAACCGTGAGGGACGACCTGAGGGTCGCCGAGCTGATCCAACGCATGTTCCAGGAGCGCTATCTCACTCTGCCGGTGCTCGACGGGTCGGAACGTCTGGTGGGGCTGGTCACCCTGCAGGACGTGCGCAAAGTGCGGGCCCAGGGCCGGGACGAGAACTCTACGACGGTGGGGGAGATCATGTCCCGAAAGCTTGAACAGATCCGGGAACACCAGAGCGCGCTGGACGCGTTCCAGCGCATCAGCCGAAGCGAGTCCGGGCGACTGCTGGTGACCGGCCAGGCGGGCGAGCTGCGGGGCATCATCAGCAAGACCGACCTGGTCCGGGCGATCCAGCTTCGCACCGTGGAAACCGAACTCGAGGAATGAGTGGCCTTGGGCAGGTCTCGGTTCAGAGTTCCCAGTTCATGGTTCCGAGTTTCGGGTTCCAGGTTCCGGTCGCGCCCTAGCGGGCGCGAATGTGAGCCCTACGCCTCGATCCTGGGAACCTCGAAGCCTTCGCGGTACTCGCGGGTCAAGAGGCTGTTCGCCTTGTCGTTGTCCAGGAAACGCTCCGCGCCCCGATCGAACTCGAGGGTGCCGCCGACCCGGTAGGCGACGTTTCCGAGTTGACAGAGGAGGCAGGCCAGGTGGGCGTCCTCGACCGACACCGAAAGGTCCTCCGGTCTGCGCGAGCGCACCGCCCGGAAGAAGCGCCGAAAGACGGGTTCCCCCTCGGCCGGAGGCTCCTCCACCGGGATCGGCTGGTTCCGGTAGTCGAAAAAGCCGCGGTTGCGGATGTAGTACCCGTTCTCCCCAAAGACGCTGTTCGTGCTGGCGCCGGCCTCCTCTCCCCCTTCCCAGAAGGAGCCGAGGTTGCGGACTTCGAACGTCAGGAGGGACCCGTCCCCGTAGGTAAACTGGGTGACCTGCGTGTTGGGCGTCTCTCCGTCGTCGTCCCAGGCGAAACGTCCCCCGGTACTGGTCACGCGGGAGGGCTTGCCCCGATTGTGGGCCCAGCAGGCGATGTCCATCTCGTGGACCCCCTGGTTGCCGATCTCCCCGTTGCCGTACCCCCAGAACCAGTGCCAGTCGTAGTGTACGTACAAGCCGGGCTTCTCCCGGTCGGCGTTAATCAGGAAAGGCTTCTCCCGGGCCGGACCCTGCCAGAGTGTCCAGTCGAGGTAATCCGGGACCGGACCCGGCTTGCCGTGGCCGATGGGAGCGCGGTTTCCGTTCTTGTAGACGCATCCCCGAGAGTGGATGATCTTCCCGATGAAGCCCTCGTGGATGAGCCGCATGTCCCGGATAAGCGTGGGATCGTTCCGCGACTGGGTCCCGTGCTGTACGACGCGGTCGTATTTCCGCGCGGCGGCGACGCACTGCCGACTCTCGAAGGCGTTGTGGGACATCGGCTTCTCCACGTAGACGTCCTTGCCGGCCTGGCAGGCCCAGACGGCGATCAGAGCGTGCCAGTGGTTGGGAGTGGCCGTGGTGACGACGTCGATCGACGGGTCCGCCATCACGTCCCGCAGATCGCGGTATGCCTTGGGCGTTTTCCCCGAGGCTTCGGCCACCCCTTGAACGCCGCGATCCAAAACGCGCGCGTCGACGTCGCAGAGCGCCACGATCTCGGCATCCTCCTCCCGCAGGATGCTCCGGATGTGGCCGCGTCCCTGCCCGTTGAATCCGATCACGCAGACCCCGATCCGATCGTTCGCGCCCCAGATCGGGCTCTTGCGGGCCGCGCCAGCGGCGAAAACCGCGGCGGCGGAAGAACCCAGGAACCTTCGTCTCGTAATGCCCATGGACTTCACCTCCGTCTGTCTTCCGCTTATACCAGATAGTTCCCGCGGCGGAAACAACCGTCTCTTTGCGCGTTGCCGCCGGGCCGG
>CAYRCA010000365.1:0-5101 GCA_964422565.1 uncultured Acidobacteriota bacterium
CTCCGAGGGGGTGGGGGGGGTCACTGTTGAAGTATTGGAGGGCGCCGACGTCCGGGCCGTTCTGGACGAAGTCAAAGCCAGGGTCGACGCCATCGAAACCTTTCCCGAGGAGATCGAAAGCCCGGTCGTTCAGGAGATTCTCATCCGGCGGCAGGTGATCAACCTGGCGGTGTCCGGGCCCGCCGACGAACGGACGCTGAAGCTTGTGGGGGAGCGACTGCGCGACGAAATCTCGGCGCTGCCCGGCATCACCCAGGTGGAGTTGGCCAACGCCCGGCCTTATGAGGTCTCCATCGAGGTGTCCGAGGATGCGCTGCGCCGATTCGGACTGACCTTCCAGGACGTGGCCGACGCCGTTCGCCGGAGTTCGCTGGATCTGCCCGGCGGCTCGATCCGGACCCTGGGAGGCGAAATCCTCCTTCGGGTCAAAGGGCAGGCGTATCGAGGACCCGATTTCGAGCGTCTGCCGCTGATCGGCCGGTTGGACGGTGCCCGCATTCCGCTGGGTCAGGTGGCCACAGTGGTGGACGGTTTTGCCGAGACGGACCAGATGGCCCGGTTCGACGGACATCCCGCGGTTCTCATCCAAGTCTTCCGGGTCGGCGATCAGAGCGCCCTCGAGATCGCGGATACCGTCCATGGGTACGTCCAACAGGAGCGGGCGCGTCTTCCGGAGGGGATTCAACTGACCACCTGGCAGGACGATTCCCGCGTCCTGCGCAGCCGACTCGACCTGCTCCTGCGCAACGGCCGAAACGGCCTGTTCCTGGTGGTGTTGATCCTGGCCCTGTTCCTCCGTCTGCGGTTGGCCCTCTGGATCAGCCTGGGCATCCCGGTCTCCTTCCTCGGCGCTCTCTGGCTGATGCCGACGCTCGATGTCTCTATCAATCTGATCTCGCTTTTCGCCTTCATCGTTGTCCTGGGCATCCTGGTCGACGTGGCCATCGTCGTGGGGGAGAACATCTACGCCCACTTCGAGCGGGGCAAGAGCGGGATCGACGCCGCGGTCGAGGGGGCGCGGGAGATGGCCGTGCCGGTGATGTTCGCGGTTCTGACCACGGTGGCCGCCTTCGGACCGCTCCTTTTTGTGCCCGGGCCCACGGGCAAGGTCTTCAGGGTCATCCCGCTGGTGGTGATCCCCGCCTTGTTGTTCTCGCTGGTGAAGGGTCTGCTGGTCATTCCTACCCAGTTGTCCCGCCTGACTCACGGCGAGAGGCCGCCGCGCGGAATGGGGTTGCTCTGGAACGGAATCCGGGGTTTCTTCGACCGGGGGCTGGCCTGGGTGGCCGAGAAGGTCTACCGACCGTCGCTCGAATTGGCTATGGTCTGGCGATACACCACCATCGCCTTGGCCCTGTCGACGTTGCTTGTGACCCTGGGAATGGTGGGCGGCGGCTGGGTGCAGTTCCGTTACTTTCCCGATGTGGAGGCCGACAACATCATCGCCCGCCTAACGATGCCCCTGGGGACACCCGTGGAGGCCACCTCCGAGTCCGTCGCCCGCCTGGAGCGGTCGGCCGATCAGCTTCGGCGGGAGATCGACGGGGGTCAGCCGTCGGGCGCCCCCAGCATCTTCCGGCATGTCCTCACCTCCATCGGCGATCAGCCGTCCGTCAGCCAGGCCCGGGGACCCGGGGGCGGCCAGGCCTTCGTTGGAGGCGGCCACTTGGCGGAGGTGAACATCGAGCTCACGCCGGCCGAGGAGAGGGCAATTTCGAGCACGGAACTGGCGGAGCGCTGGCGAGAGATCAGTGGATTCGTCCCCGACGCGGTCGAACTGACCTTCACTTCCTCCCTTTTCACCGCGGGGAATCCGATCGACGTACAGTTTACCGGGACCAGCGTGGAGGTTCTACGCCAAGCGGCGGCCGAGCTGAGAGAGGCCTTGCAGGGTTACACGGGAGTGTACGACATCGCCGACACTTTCCGGGCGGGCAAACGAGAGATCAAGCTCAACATCAAGCCTGAGGCGGAGCTTCTCAACCTCAGTCAGTTGAGCCTGGCCCGACACGTGCGCCAGGCTTTCTTTGGCGAGGAGGCCCAGCGGATTCAGCGGGGGCGAGACGATGTGCGCGTCATGGTCCGCTACCCCGAGCGGCAGCGCAAGTCCCTGGGCGATCTGGAGAACATGCGCATCCGTACCCCCACCGGCGAACAGGTCCCCTTTGCCACCGTTGCCGACGCGGAGATCGGACGCGGATACTCGTTCATCGAACGCGTCGACCGCCGTCGGGCCATCAATGTGACGGCCAAGGTGGATTCGACCCGGGCCAACGCGAACGAGATCATCGCCGAGCTGGAGAGGACCGAGCTGCCCCGGATTCTCGCCCGGCACCCGTCCGTGGTTTACAGCTTGGAGGGGGAGCAGCGAGAACAGCGGGAGAACCTGGAGGCGCTGGGAGGAGGGTTCCTGATGGCCCTGTTCGTCATCTTCGCCCTCCTGGCCGTGCCCCTCAGGTCCTATCTCCAACCCCTTCTGATCATGTCGGTCATCCCGCTCGGCGTGGTGGGCGCCGTCTGGGGGCACATGATCATGGGCCATGATCTGACCATTCTCTCCGCTTTCGGAATGGTGGCTCTGGCGGGGGTGGTCGTGAACAACAGCCTCATTCTGGTCGACTACGTGAACCGAAAACGGAGGGACGGCGAGGAGCTGGAGAAGGCGGTCCACGACTCGGGACTGGCTCGCTTCCGCCCTATCCTGCTGACGTCGTTGACCACCTTCGGGGGATTGACCCCGCTGCTGCTGGAGAAGAGTCTACAGGCTCAGTTCCTGATACCCATGGCGATCTCGTTGGGGTACGGCGTGCTCTTCTCCACCTTCATCTCCCTCGTCCTGGTGCCTGCCCTCTATATGGCGCTCGAGGACTTCAAGGCGCTCCGGGCGAGGCTGACGGGAAGCCGCCGGGAGGCCTGGGCGCAGGCTTGAAGCCCCGGGGACGCCACCACCACACCCGCCGTTGCGACAAACGCGCCTACTCGCATCTGTACACGACTCTCTCCAGCGACCAAGCCGACGCCGAGGCGGTCTTCCTATAACCAACGTCAAAGAGCGCCAAGTACGGACTCTCGATTCACCATCTGCGCACCCGCGGCTATGTCCCCATCGAAAGCCGGCCCTGTGCCGCCTCCGAGGAATACATTCCCTTTCATGCAAAAGTTAGGTAGCTATAGCTACCTAACTTTTGCATTTCCGTGGTATCACAATATAATATAATACAGTTCGGACTTGACGCGGCACCCTCTTCAGGCTATGATCGCCGCAGTTCCGAGTGCGGGGAGGGATGCCATGGCCTATGTTCCCATCGACGCCTCTCAGAAGGCCGCCGCCGTGAAGCGCTATTGGAGGACCAACAACCTCCAGCGGACGGCCCGCGAATTCCGAGTCTCGCGCAGCACTCTCTACGAGTGGATCCGTCTGGCCGAGGCCAACCTGGAGGTCGCCTTCCAGACCTCGAAGCCGGGCAGGCGGACGGCCACGCCCGAGGAAGAGAGGGACACGCTGCGGGTCCAACTGCGCGATGTGTTGGATGTATATCACAAATCGTCACAATCCGGCCCGGGACCCCTGCCGGAAGCGGTGGCTCGCTGCCCTCAGTGCGGGCGGACCCCCCTCGTGCGCAACGGTCGCGTCGACACCAAGCGCCACGGCCTGCGTCAGCGTCTCTGGTGCCGCGACTGCCGCCGATCCGTCTACGTCGAGGTAAAAAAAACTCTGTAGCCCCGGTCGAACCTCCCGGCCCCTTCGCGCCGCCGCAAGCGGTCCCCCCGGTTCCGGCCCGGCTCGCCCAGGTCGAGGTCGTCTGCCGTGGCGCCCCGTTTGTCGATATCCTCCCCACCGGAGCCCTCCTCCTCCTCCTGCATTTCGCCGAGCGCATCGGTTTCCTCGACCTGCTGCGGCGGTCTGTTGCGGTTCCCGTCAAGGCCGTCGATTACACCCCTTGGGACAAGCTCGTGACGCTGATCTGCTCGTTGGCCGTCGGCTGCGACCACACGAAGGACGTCAACCACAAGTTGCGCCCCTACCCCTTGGCCGCCCGGTTCCTGGGGATGGAGCGCTTCCCCGACCAGTCGACCCTCAACCGCTTCCTCCATCGGTTGGGTCCCGATCAGCGTCGCCAACTCGACGCCCTGATGGAATCCCTGCTGCGGCGCTTCGGCCTCTGGCGCGGCCTCGCCCGCGTTCCGGTGGATATCGATTCCACGGGCCTCATGGTTTACGGCCGCACCTACGAGTTCGCCCGCAAGGGGTATTTCCCCCGACAGCGGGGCCGGCGGGGCTACCGCTTGACTCTGGCCTCCACCTACGGCGAGGCCGGTCCGGAAATCCTCGCCCTTTTCCTCGACCCGGCCAACGCCTCGGCGGCCGGGCGACTGTGGGACTGTCTCTACCAGTCGGCCGAGGTCGCCGGCTCGGTGGAGCGTTTGGGCCTGATCCGCGCCGACGCCGCCTTCGGCAGCGGTCCCGACGTCCAGGAGCTGATCGAGCTCGGGCTGCCCTTCATCGTCAAAGGCTTCTCCGACCAGACCGCGCGGAAGTTCGCCCGCCAAGTCGAGCCCACTCAATGGGAACCGCTCGATCTGTTCACCCGCGTCGCCGAACTGGGACCCCGCAACATCTCCAAGTGCCGCCATCCCGTCCGGGTCGTCCTGGTGGAACTCATGACCCGCCGTCACGACAAACGCGCCTACTCGCATCTGTACACCAGCCTCTCCGACGACCAGGCCGACGCGGAGGCGGTCTTCCAGTCATACAACCAGCGCCAATGCATCGAGGCGCTCATCAAGAGCGCCAAATACGGGCTCTCGATTCACCATCTGCGCACGCGCAGCTATGTTCCCATCGAAAACTTCCTGCTTCTGGCGGCCATCACCTTCAACCTCTTGGCTTGGTTCCGTCATTATCTCCTCGGTCAAGTGGATCTGGACGACCTGGGTCTCCGCGACCTCACCCACAAGCTGATGGACATCCCCGCGCAAACCACTCTCCAAGGGAACCAGCTCGAACTCCGGTTCCCCGAGAACCATCCCTTGACGCCGGCCCTCTGCCGCCTCTGAAACAAATGGACCATAGACTCCATTTCGTGCAAAAGTTAGGTAG
>CAYRCA010000366.1:0-5094 GCA_964422565.1 uncultured Acidobacteriota bacterium
CTCGGCCGGCGATCCCCCGGCGGGAAAATCGAGGGAACTCTCGGGGTTCACCTGAAAGAGAAAGTTCTCCAGCCCGCCGTCGCGAACCCGCGTGACCTTGGTCCCGGCCCAAACGGAAACCTCATCCAGTCCGTCCGTGCCGTGGACCACCCAAGCATGGCGACAACCCAGCCGGAGCAGAGCTCCACCCAGTTTCTCGGTCAACTCCGGCGAGTAGACGCCGATCAGCTGAAAGGGGGCCGAGGCCGGATTGGTCAACGGTCCCAGCATATTGAAGATCGTTCTTCTGCCCAACTCCTTCCGGATGCGGGCCACCCGTTTCATGGCCGGATGATAGAGGGGAGCAAACAGAAAGCAGATGCCGATCTCGTCGAGGGCCCGCTCCGAGACCTCCACGGGCCGATCCACCCGAACCCCCAACTCCTCCAGCAGATCCGCGCTGCCGCATCGGGACGTGACCGCCCGGTTTCCATGTTTGGCCACCGCGACACCGGCAGCGGCGATCACAAAGGCGGCGGCCGTCGAGATGTTGAAGGTCGGTCGGCCCCCTCCCGTCCCCGCGGTGTCCACCACGTCGGCCCGCCTCGTCCGGATCGGAACGCAGAGCCGCCTCATCCCCCGGGCGAAGCCGGCGATCTCCTCCACGCTCTCTCCCCTCTCGGCCAGGGTCACCAGGAAATCCGCGATAACGGCGTCTCCCCGATCCTCCGACAGGATCGCTGCCAGGGCATCCTCGGCCTCGGGCTCGTTGAGTCGCCGCCCCGCGCGAAGTTCGGCGGTCAGGCCTTCCAGCATAGAAAGTTCTCCAGCAGTCTCTTCCCTTCCCGCGTCATGATCGACTCGGGGTGGAACTGAACCCCAAACACAGGCAACTCACGATGCCTCAGCCCCATGATCGTCCCCTCCTCGGTCCAGGCGTTCACGAGAAGACACCCGGGCAAGTCCCCGGGATCGACGATCAGGGAGTGATACCGCGTCGCCTCGAAGGGGTTCTCGAGTCCCCTCAGAATGGTGTCTTCCCGGTGATGGATCCAGGATGTCTTGCCGTGCATGAGTTGTCGGGCGCGAAGAACGGTTCCTCCGAAGGCCTCCCCGATCGCCTGATGTCCAAGACACACGCCGAGAATCGGGATCTCGCCGGCGAAATCGCGAATAAGGGCGATGGAGATTCCGGCGGCGGACGGCGTTCCGGGTCCGGGCGAGATGACGATCCGGTCCGGGCCAAGACGGCGGATCTCAGCCAAGCTCAACTCGTCGTTCCGATGGACGACGACGTGAGCGCCCAGTTCACCCAGGTACTGGTACAGGTTATACGTGAAGCTATCGTAGTTGTCGATCATCAGGACCCGGCAACGGGGGCGAGGATCTCCGGCTGCTTCCATTCTCTCCAATGTCAGATCCTCTCCGCCAGTTCGAGGGCGTGGACCAGGACTCTCGCCTTATTGTGACACTCCAGGTTCTCCCTCTCGGGAATCGAGTCGGCCACGATTCCGGCACCCGCCTGGAAACGGGCTTTTCCATTCTCCAGAAGGATGGTGCGGATGGCGATGCACGTATCCAGGTTACCCGAGTAGTCGAGATAGCCGATACACCCCCCGTACACGCCGCGTCGGGTGGGTTCCAACTCCTCAATGATCTCCATGGCCCGGATCTTGGGAGCTCCGGTAACGGTCCCGGCGGGGAAGCAGGCGGCCAGGGCGTCGAATCGGTCCAACCCCCGGCGTAGCCGCCCCTTCAGCGAACTGACCAGGTGCATGACGTGAGAGTACTTCTCGACGAACATCAATCCCTCGATGCTGACCTGTCCGAATTCGCTGACGCGGCCCAAATCGTTGCGGCCCAGATCGACCAGCATGAGGTGCTCGGCGCGCTCCTTCTCGTCGTCGATCAACTCCCGCTCGAGTCTGGCGTCCGAGTCGGCGTCTCGCCCGCGTCGTCGGGTTCCGGCAATCGGACGATACTCGAGACCGTTTCCCTGCACTCGGATCAGCATCTCGGGAGACGCCCCGGCGAGGCACGTGTCCCCCCGCTTCAAAAAGAACATGTAGGGAGACGGGTTGATGTAGCGCAAGGCCCTGTAAACGCTGAAGGGCTCGCCGGAAAACTCGGCCTCAAAGGCTTGCGACAGGACCACCTGGAAGATGTCTCCGGCGCGGATATACTCCTTCCCCCGTTCCACGGCTCCACAGAAATCCCCGGAGGTGAAGTTCGACACGACTCGCCCCTGAAACTCGGCGTCGGCAAACGCGGTCTCTTCGGCGGCGGGGCTGCCGCTCCCGCGCCACTCAAGGGACACGCGTTCCTGGGGTGAGACGCGGCTGAGCCGGTCTTCCACCTCCTCGACCTTGGTCTCTCCTTCGTGCGACATGATGACGATCTGGTGCTTGGCGTGGTCGAAGGCCAACACGGTCGAGTAGAAATCCATCTGAACCGGGGCCTGCTCCCGGCCGGCCGAATGAAGATCGGGCAGACGCTCTAGATCCCTCGCCATGTCGTAGGCAAAACAGCCGACGGCACCGCCGGCAAAGGGCGGAAGCGTGGGGTGCGGCGGCTCCGTGTCCGGAAAGACGCGTCGGAATTCAGCGAAGCCGCCCTCGAAGCTCCTGACCGGGTCCACGCCGATAAAGGAGTACCGGGCGATCTTTTCACCCCCCTCCACCGACTCGAGCAGGCAGGCGCTCCGGCTGGAGTTCGCCACCCGCAGATAGGCGGAAACCGGCGTCAACAGATCGGCGAGCACCGTCTTGTGATGGATCATGGACTTCCGGGTCTAAGGCTCTGGGTGTCCTCCACAAACAGAAAGGCCGTGAAGAACTGTCTTCACGGCCTTTTGTCGATTGATAACCTCTATCTCAGGCTACATGAGGAAGGCAGCTCTCCGGTGCCGATGAATCAAGTGCGCCACCAAGACCGGAGAAAGCCGTCACACCCCATGTTCTTCCCGACAAAAAGTCTAGCACAATTCTCGGACCGATGGCAATAACGTTGGTAACGTTGGTGACATAACGTTCGTGACACATAACGTGGGGTGACACAACGTTGGTGAGCGGGGATGAGCGAGCGAAGTGAGCGAAGCAGAGCCGGGAGGACGGGAGCCCTTTGACCCACCACGGGCGCCATTCCTCCGGACCGCGGCCCTAACCGTGCGCCATGGAACGGAAGAATTCGTCGTTGTTCTTGGTCTTGGACAGCTTATCGAGAAGCAACTCCATCGACTCGGTTACGGACAACGGGTTGAGCACCTTACGCAGAACCCAGACCCGGTTCAGCGTCGCCTCATCCAGCAGGAGTTCCTCTTTGCGCGTCCCCGAGCGGTTGATATCGATCGCCGGGAAGATCCGTTTGTCGACGAGGCGCCGATCCAGGACCAACTCCATGTTGCCGGTGCCCTTGAACTCCTCGAAGATAACGTCGTCCATTCGACTCCCGGTATCGATCAGAGCCGTCGCAACAATGGTCAGGCTACCCCCCTCCTCCAGATTCCGGGCGGCTCCAAAGAAGCGCTTCGGCCGTTGGAGAGCGTTGGAGTCGACGCCGCCGGAAAGAACCTTGCCCGACGGAGGCACGACGGTGTTGTAGGCCCGCGCCAGTCGGGTGACCGAATCGAGCAGAATCACCACGTCCTTCCTGTGTTCAACCAGTCGCTTGGCCTTCTCCAGAACCATCTCGGCCACCTGCACGTGACGCGAGGCCGGCTCGTCGAAAGTCGAACTGACGACTTCGCCGCTGACGGATCGCGTCATATCGGTGACCTCCTCCGGACGCTCGTCGATCAGCAGCACAATGAGTACGATCTCGGGATGGTTCTCCTCGATGGAGTGGGCGATGCTCTGCAGGATCATGGTCTTCCCCGCCCTGGGAGGGGAGACGATCAGAGCTCGCTGACCCTTTCCGATGGGGTTCAAGAGATCCATCACTCGTCCGGTCAGATTCTCGGACTTCGTTTCCAGCTTGACCTTCTCCAAGGGATAAAGCGGGGTCAGATTCTCGAAGAAAGTGCGATCCCGGGCGACGTCCGGGTGCTCGAAGTTGATCGCCTCGACCTTGATCAGAGCGAAGTAGCGCTCACCGTCCTTGGGAGGCCTGACTTGGCCGGAGACAGTGTCGCCCGTGCGCAGGTCGAACTTCCGAATCTGGGAGGGGGAAACATAAATGTCGTCCGGCCCCGGCAGGTAGTTGTATTCCGGCGCCCGCAGAAAGCCGAAACCGTCCGGCAACGTTTCCAGGACCCCCTCGGAGAAGATGAGGCCGCTTCTTTCGGTCTGGGCTTTAAGGATCTGAAAGATGAGCTCCTGCTTGCGCATGCCCGTGGCGCCCTCGATCTCCAGAGCCTTGGAGATCTTGTTCAGACTCTGGATGTTCATCTCCTTCAGTTCCTGAATGTTCAGGGGTTCGCCGTTGTCCTTGACGTCCTTCTTCTTTACTTTGGTTTCTGTTACTTCTGCCATTGCCTTACCTCGAGCACTGCCGACCATCGCGGCCCCTTGTCCCAGAGATGCCGCAGACTCACCATATTGGCCCGTGGGGCCGGGTTTAGACACACGACTCTATCGCCTGCCAGAGCCTCCCCCTCCCCTCGCCGGTGACCGCGGAAAAGGGGATTACGGAGGGGACTTCGAGCGATTCCCCGATCCTGTCGAGATCCTTCCTCCGCCGGCTCTTCGGAACCTTGTCCACCTTGGTGGCCGTCACCTGGCAGGAGACCCTCAAATCACGCAACCAAGTCACCATGACGCGGTCCATATCCGAGGGCGGGTGGCGAGCGTCTACGATGAGTACGGCCAGCTTCAGGTGCGGGCTCTCCGTGAAGAACTCCTCGATCATGGGACCCCAACTCGCCCGCACGCGATCCGGGACCTTGGCAAAGCCATAACCGGGGAGATCGACCAACATCCACCTGTCGTTTACGGAGAAGAAATTGATGAGCTGAGTTCGGCCGGGCTTGGAACTGACCCGGGCCAGATTCTTCCTGCCGACCAAACAGTTAATTAAACTGGACTTTCCAACGTTAGAGCGACCGGCGAAAGCCACTCGGGGAAGGCTCCCGGATGGATAGTCCTCCCTCCGCAAGGCACTCTTGACGAAACGAGCACC
>CAYRCA010000367.1:0-5040 GCA_964422565.1 uncultured Acidobacteriota bacterium
GAAGCAATCCCCAAGCGGGGTGGAAACATGTTAGGAGAGAGTCGTCTCATTATTGCCTCCAACCGACTGCCGGTGAAACTGTCCAGGGACGACGGCGGCAGGTGGCGGGTGGAATCCGGAGCGGGGGGGTTGGTCACCGCTCTGGTGCCCGTCCTGCGCAATCGGGGGGGAAGGTGGGTGGGGTGGCCCGGCGTGGTCCAGGAGGATGGGGTGCTCGATCTGGACGAGCTCCTGGCGGGACTGTCCAAGGATCTCGGTTACGACATCCGGCCGGTCGGCCTCACGCGGGAGGAACGACGGGACTTCTATTTCGGGTTCTCCAACGAGATCATCTGGCCGATGTTTCACGATCTCCAGACGCTCTGCCACTTCGCGCCCGAATACTGGAGCGCCTATCGGCGGGTGAATCGGAAGTTCGCCGAAACCATCGGCCGATTGGCCTCGCCGGGAGATTATATCTGGGTGCACGATTACCACCTGATGGGGGTCAGGGCGATGCTGAAGGAGTTGGGCGTTTCCACCCCGGCGGGTTTCTTCCTGCACACCCCGTTTCCGCCGCTGGACATCTATCTAAAGATTCCATGGCGGCTCGGGCTGCTGCGCATGCTTCTCGACTTCGACCTGATCGGATTTCAGACGGAGCGGGATCGCAGGAACTTCCTCCAATGCCTCCAGACGATCGTCGCCGGCACGACGGTCGAGGGAGCGGGCCACGTGGTCGACGTCGATACGGGGGAGAGACGCGTGCGGGTGGGGGCTTTCCCCATCTCCATCGACTTCGCCGAGTTCGACAGGCACGCATCCTCTCCAAAGGTGATGCGCAGAGCCCAGACGATCCGGGAGTGCACTCCCGGTCGGACCCTGATTCTGGGAGTCGACCGTCTCGACTACACCAAGGGAATCCCCTATCGGCTGGATGCGTTCCGATCCGCCCTGAAACGTCATCCGGAATTGCGGACGCGGATATCGCTCATTCAGATCGTGGTTCCCAGCCGGACCGAGGTCCCCCAGTACCAGGAGCTTCAGACCGAGATCGAACAGCTGGTGAGCCGCATCAACGGAGAGTTCAGTCAGACGGGCTGGATTCCGGTCCACTACATCTTCCGCTCCCTGGATCGAGGCGAGCTGCTGGCCCACTATCGGGCCGCCGACATCGCTCTGGTCACCCCTTTGAAGGACGGCATGAACCTGATCGCGAAGGAGTACTGCGCCGCCCAGGTCGAGGAGAACGGAACCCTGATCCTGAGCGAATTCGCCGGCGCCGCTTCGCAACTGCAGGAGGGCGCCCTTCTGGTCAATCCCTACCATATCGAGGAAGTGGCCGACGCCATACATCGGGCCTTTCATCTTCCGGCCGAGGAAAAACGGGGGCGAATGCGCGGGCTTCGGCGGACGATCCGCGAGCAGGACATCTTCTGGTGGGTCGACTCTTTTCTGAAGGCCGCCTTCCACAGGGGCCTGAGCGACTTCCCCGTCTTGGAGGAGTACATGCCGCAATTGGAGCTCCAAGAGGACACGGAACCGTAGGACGTTGCGGGTCCCGGTTCCCGGAGGCTGGGGAGCCGTCGGACCTTCGGCGTCGGGAGCCCCGCTCCCGAACAAGAAACTCGAGGCCCGGCGCTCCGCCAATCGAAACCCCGAAACTCGAAACCGCTGCGGGTTTCATAGAACCTTCCACCTGCTGCCCGCCACCTGCTCACTGCTCACTGCCGCCTCCATCCCCAAAACCCAGCCCCCGGAACCCAGAACCCGGTTTCATCCAACCGGGTGCGCCCCGCCGCTCATGGCCACTCACTTCCCCAAACCAGCCCAGACCCCCAGACCCCAGCTCCCCGATGGTATACTGATGCCCTTCATGCTCTAACAATCGAGCAGACAGGCAGCCCCATGAATCGATTGACATTCCTGGTTTTCAGCGCTCTTCTTCCGTTGGGATTTCAGCCCACCCTTCTTCTCGCCAACGATGGGGAATCGGTGGATCCGATCCGGTTTCGAAACGTGGCCAAGAGCGCCGGCATCGACTTCGTTCTGGACAACTACATGACCGAAGAGATGCACATGATCGAGACGATGCCGGGGGGAATCGCGAGCCTCGACTACAACAACGACGGGTGGCTGGACATCTATTTCACCAACGGTTCGGTGACTCCGTCCATGAAGAAGGAGGATCCCCGGTTCTACAACCGCCTCTATCGGAACGAGGGGAACCTGAAGTTCACCGATGTCACCCACCAGGCGGGGGTCAAGGGCGAGGGGTACTCGATGGGCGTCGCCGTGGGAGATTACGACAACGACGGGAACGTGGACATCTTCGTGGCGGGCGTTTTCCACAACCTGCTCTACCACAACCAGGGCGACGGAACCTTCAAGGAGGTCGCCGAGGCGGCGGGGATCAAGAGCGACATCTGGGCCGTCGCCGCCGGGTGGTTCGACTACGACAACGACGGCCTTCTCGACCTGCTGGTGGTCAACTACGTGGAGTGGACTCTCGAGTGGGACCGTTTCTGCGGGGATCCCACGGGCGAAATCCGCGTCTATTGCCATCCCCGGTACTTCGAGGGGGTGCCCAACTATCTCTACCGCAACCGGGGCGACGGGACCTTCGAGGACGTGTCCGAGAAATCGGGAATTCTCCAGCACATCGGGCGCGGGATGAGCGTGGCCTTCGAGGACTACAACGGAGACGGCCACATCGACGCCATTGTCACCAACGACAAGCTGCCGAACTTCCTTTTCCACAACAACGGCGACGGGACCTTCGACGAGATGGCGCTGCTGGTCGGCGTGGCGCTGCGGGAGCACGGCCGGTCGGTCTCCAGCATGGGAGCCGCCTTTCGCGACTTCTTCAACAACGGGCTGCCCGACATCTGGATCACCGCCCTCGACTGGGAGACCTTCCCCCTGTTCCGCAACGAGGGGGGAGGCTTTTACGAGGACGCCACCTATCCCACCGGCGTCGCCAAGGCGACCATCACGCGGAGCGCCTGGAGCCTCGGGGGTTTCGACTTCAACAACAACGGCTGGAAGGATCTCTTCACCGCCAACGCTCACGCCAACCACCGCATCGACCTTTGGGAGTCCACCGACTATCGCCAGATCAACACGATTCTGGCCAACATGGGGGACGGGACGTTCCGGGACATCTCCGAGCAGGTGGGTGAGGACTGGCAGGTTCCGCGTGCCCATCGGGGCAGCGCCTGCGGCGACTTCAACAACAACGGCAGGATCGACATCGTCGTCTCGGCCATCACCGACGAGACCGAACTCTGGGAGAACATCAGCCCGGCGGAGAACAACTGGGTGACTTTCCGGCTCCGAGGGACGACGAGCAACCGCGACGGCATCGGTACCCAGGTTCGGCTGTTCGAGGGGGATCGGCTGCTGCAGTACAACGTGATGACCACGGCCGTAGGCTACGCGTCGTCGAGCTACACGGGCGTCCATTTCGGCCTGGGAGAGCTGGACAAGCTGGAGCGGGTCGAGTTGCGCTGGCCGAGCGGCACCCGTCAGGTCCTGACCGACGTGGAGGTCAACCGCGTCGTCCAGGTCGTGGAACCGTAGGGCGCTTGAGGTCCGTCGGATCGATCCTTCGGACCGGTCCGACAGGTCTGACTGGTCCGACCCGTCCGATGCGAAACCCGTCCCGGTCCCGCTTTCGCGCCAACAGGGACTGTCCCCAAGCCCCGGGGCGGGGCACTTTACGGCTCGTCCAGCCGGTTTTTCAGCCGCGCGAGGTCGCGGTCGATGGCCGACAGCAGTTCCTCCTGACCGTATCGCGCGGCCGTCTCCCGGGCGCGGACGGCGTAATCCCAGGCCTCCCGCAGGGCGCCCCGCCGCACGTGGGTGGCCGCCAGGGCGTAAAGATAGCGGGCCGTCTCCTCGTCCTCCGGCTCCAGGATCGAGGCAAACTGCTCGACCGCCTCGTCCAGCCGATTCCGCGCAACCAGGACCCGCCCCAGACCAAAGCGCGCCGCTCGGAAGGAGCGGTCGTGCCGCGCGGCGGAGCGATAGTGTTCGGCGGCCTCGTCGAGAAGGCCCTTCACCTGCAGGATCGCGCCCAGATTGTGGTGCGCCCGGGAGTGGAGAGGGTTGGCCTGGACGGCCTCGCGAAAAGCATCCTCGGCCTCATCGTAGCGTTCCTGGGCGAGGAGAAGGACGCCGTAATTGTAGTGAAGGTCGGCGGACTCGGCCGACGAGTCCAGAGCGTCCCGATAGTGGCGGTCGGCCTCCTCATAACGTTCCGCCTGGCCAAGCAGGATCATCAGATTGTTGTGGATCTGGGGGAAATCGGCCGCCAGTTCCAGTGCCTCCCGGTGCAGGGCGATCGCCCGCTCGGTCTCGCCCGTCTCGCCCAGCCGGATGCCCTCCTGCATCAGCCGCAGCGCTCGTTGACGGCCGGTTCTCAGCTCGTGAACCGCCTCGAGTAGCCCGTCTCCCACCACCGGCCGATACAGTCGGTACCGGCGATACAGTTCCAGATGTTTGGCCGCGCCCTCCGCGTCGCCCAGGGCGCGCAGCAGGCGGCCCAGGGCGTAATGGGCGGGGCCGAAACGGACATGCAGCTCGCAGGCCCGTTTCAGGTGCCGCACGGCGTCGTCCGTGCGACCCAGTTCCTGGTGGCTTCGTCCCAGGCCGAAGTGAGCCACCGCAAGCTGGGGGACCCGCTCGACGATTCCCCGGTACAGTTCGGCGCTCTCCTCCCACCGGCCCGCTTGGAGCTGAACGTCGGCCAACCGGAGCCGCAGCGGAACGTAGTCGGGGTCGATGGCGAGGGCGTCGCGGTAGAGACGCTCCGCCTCGGACAGTTGCCCGTTAGACTCCCGAACCACAGCCAGGTAGTAGATCCATCGAAAGTCGCGGGGCGCCCGATCGACGGCGGCTTCGTAGAGGCGCGCCGCCGGCTCGAGACGTTCGTGCGCGTGGAGCAGCATGGCGAGTCGGCCCATCAGCTCGACGTTTCCGGGGTCGGCGTGCAGAGCCGCGAGCCCCTCCTCCACCTGGCGGCGTAGACCGTCGTCGAAGCCCGCGAGCACTTCGGGC
>CAYRCA010000368.1:0-5033 GCA_964422565.1 uncultured Acidobacteriota bacterium
TCCGCGACCGTTGCCCGTTAATTATAATTAACGTTAACCGTTCGTTTCGCCGAAATCCGAATTGGGTAGTTCTGATCTGATGATGGAGACCACTCTCCCGACCCCCATTTGGACAACAGCCCGGTACTCCGCCAATCCAATGGAGCGGGAGCCGGGGGGAGTGGCGGGGGATGCGGCTCCCCCACAAGGGGGTCCCAAGGGGGAGCAGGTGGAGGGTGACTGCTCCCCAGCCGAAGCGGCCTCAGATCCTATGTGGCCACAATGGACTTGCGCAACGTCCTCTCGAATCGATCCCGATCGGCGCGGCTGTGGCTCTTAATTCGGATCAGAGGATGATCCGCCTTTCGCAGCTCGTCCAGGTTCCCGCAAATCTTCCCCACCGCTTCGGCTATCTCCTCCATGTCCCCCGCGTCTCCCAGTAACAGCCAATGTGGCAGCCAAACAGCCTCCTCGTTGGCGGCTCGCTCAGCCACGGGACACGATGTATTGGCCCAAGGCAGGCGGCCGTCGCCATCGACAGCCATTCCGGGGTAATCGGCAGGGTCGACTTGAAAGAGGCTGCTGCGATAGACAGGCTCATAAAAGAGCCCCTCGCAGGGGATTCCTTCCGCCTCGAGTGCCGCCACAAATCGGTCCCGAGGAATTCCATCGAAAGCCTCCGACTCGTATCGGAAGATGAACTGGTATATCGCCTGCCGGGTCATTCGTTTATCCTTCCGGAGCAGGGATATGCCGGGGATCTGAGACAGGGCCTGGGACAACCGCGCTGCGCTCTTCTCCCTATGGTCCGTCTGCGAAGGAAGTCGTTGGAGCTGTACCCTTAGAATCGCGGCTTGAAACTCCGTCATTCGATAGTTGAAGCCCAAGATCCGATGTTCGTGGCGGTTGGTCTCGCCGGCGCGCCCGCAGTTGACGTACGACTGACATCGCTCGAACACTTCGTCATCGTTCGTCGTTATAATCTCACCTTCGCCCGCCGTCATCAACTTGGTGGTCTGCATGCTGAAGGATCCGGCGTCTCCCAACGATCCGGCGCCGTAACCCTTCCACCGCGCCCCATGGGCGTGCGCGGCGTCCTCAAGAATCTTGAGCCCCGAGCGGACGGCCAGACTCTGGATCCCGTCCATGTCCGCCATGTTCATGCCCAGGTGGACGGGCAGCACGGCCCGCGTTCGGTCAGTGACCGCCTCTTCCGCCGCCCGAGGGTCGATACAGTACGTGTCCGGGAGAACATCCACGAAAACCGGTACGGCTTGAAGTTTCAGCACGGGGACCGCGGTGGCTTCGAAGGTGTAGGCGGGAACGATGACCTCATCCCCCGGACCGATTCCGAGCGCCTTCAGTGCGGTTTCCAGGGTCACCGTCCCGTTGGCCACCGCAATCCCGTAATCGGCACCGTGCTCCCGGGCGAATTCCTCGGCGAACCGTCGGGCATGAAGGTTGGGAACGGGTAGCCGCCCCAGTTACGAGTATGGAGAACCTGGGTCAACGCTTCGCGCTCCCCCTCGTCAAAAACGGGCCAGGAAGGAACCGGAGTTGTGCGCACCGGGTGACCGCCCGTGATCGCCAGCTTGGGCATGATGACTCTCCATTCTGTATTGGTTTAGTCAAACCAGACGCAGCGACAACAGATTCTTCCCCGGACCTGCCCCCCTTCGGCACGGCCATGGTGATCCCCGAATCGAAAAAGCCCGATTCCGATTCAGCCGGAAGCGTCGCCCGTGTCCAAATCCCCCGGCGGGCCCAGGCCCCGGAGACCCGAATCGTCGAACCGGAAATCGATCTTCGGCGTGATTCGTACTCATGACCAGTTTTTAAATCCATTATCGCCTTCTTCTTACTATTATGAACGGATATTGTCAATAAATCAAAAAGATATATTGTCAATAAATCAAAAACTAATCGGCGCTGGAAAGATCTAGTTACTGCACTTCTGCATTTCTGAAGCCGGCAGGACATGCACTGTCGCCGTCTGGAAGCGACGGAGAAACGTCCGTCGGGGGCGGGGTAATCGTTTAGGGGATGGAAGAATCGGAATATCCGCCGCAACTAGAGCAATTGGCGGGGAACCCTCCCCAAGCCGGGCCGTTGAAATTTTCCGGTGCCCGAATACTACCCGTCAACGACCGTCGGGATGTACAATAGCTGCTGGAATGTTATCGACGCTTGCTGAACGCGAGGCTGCCGGTTTGAGAGATATGTACCGTAACCATCCGGATTTCCTGTCGTTGATCTCCCGGCCGGGGGGAACGTCTCGAATCGAACTGGCGCGGACCACGGGCCTGAGCCCCTCCAGTGTGGGGAATCTGGTCAGAGAGTTGATTGGGAAGGGGCTTCTTGCCGAGGAGGATCGGGTCGAGACCTCTCGCGGTCGCCGGCCGATCCTGCTGAAACCGGCCGCCGACTTGGGGTTCCTCGTCGGCGTCGATATTGGAATGGCCTACTTTCGAGCCGTCGTCACGACAATTCAAGGGGATGTGGTGAGATCCCGGGAGCTGCCATCGCCAGCCCAGGGGCCGGTGGATCAGGCCATGGAGCGGATTCTTGCGGCCATCGATTCGGTGCTGGTTGAGGCCAACGTCCCCCGAGAAAAGCTGTTGGCGCTCGGAATCAGTCACTCCGCGGGGTGCGATCCGGAAACCGGTGAGTGTCTGTACTGGCATGCCGCCATGCATTGGAGGGGCACACCTCTGAAGAGGATCTTCGCCGACCGATACCGGGTTCCGGTGTACATCGACGACTGCGTTCATTGCATGGCGCTGGCGGAGAAGGAATTCGGGGAGGCGCGAGACGAAAACACCTTTGTGTTTATCAACGTTGGGTATGGCATCGGCGGCGGGCTGTTCATCAACGGTGAACTGTTCCGGGGCGCCTCGGGAATAGCGGGAGAGCTCGGGCACGTTATCATCGTACCGGGGGGGACGCGCTGCACCTGCGGGAATTTCGGATGCCTGGAAGCGCTGGCTTCCGGCAGAGCACTGACCCGGGAGGTGGCGGCGGCCTTGAAGGAGGATGTCACCACGGTGCTGCGCGACCGGCAGGCCGAGGCCGGGCACTCCGCTCCGACGGCGACGATGATCAGGGAGGCGGCCGACCAGGGGGATCGCGTGGCCCGCCGATTGATCCGCCAAGCGGGGGAGCACCTTGGTATCGCCGTGGCCAACCTGCTTAATCTGCTCAACCCACCGCTGATTGTGTTGGGGGGAGGGGTGGTGAGCGCGCTGGGCGAACTGCTCGAGGAGGACATTCTCAGAGAAGCCGGCGCCCGCGCTTTCGATGTGGCTTTCCGAAGGGCCCGCATCGCGCGCTCGGCCCTCGACTCGCTGGGGGCGGCCCGGGGCGCCGCGCTCTTGGCTACCCGGCCCGCCATGGAACGGTTGTGCCGGGAAACCGCCGCCGGGTTGATGACGGGTCATGTCACGCAGTCGAGTGCCCGCGCGGTGTCCCCCTGATCCCTTCTTGGAGTCGTGAAGATGAGAAAGATGCGAGCGCTTTCCTGCCTGTTGCTGCCCGTTGCCATCACCACGGCACCGGCCTTTTCGCTTCCCGGCGCCCGGGATCGGGAAGCCTTGTGCCTGGAGGAGGAGCAGGACTACTACGAGAAGTGGCTTCGCGAGGATGTTGTTTACATCATTTCCGATGACGAGCGGGAGGTTTTCCGGCGAGACTGACCGCGGATGAGGAGAAGGAGCGCTTTATCGAACCTGGCTCAGTCGGGATGTGGATCCCTCCACGACGGACAATGAGTTTCAGATCGAGCATTAACCTCTGCGGAATCATCCACTCCTTCAGCCGTTCGAGTGGGCCCAGTCGCTCGCTCCATGTCCATCCCGAGACGCGGCGATTTGGCCGTGAAAATCTTGCACGTCAAATGCCTTGATCGATCTCGGGGCACACGTTTCCGAGGGGGCACCTCCCGGGACCGCGCCCACAGCAAGTGCACCCTGCAGTCGCATTCCGTCGATCGGTATGTATCGCGCTGCTCAAAACAGTGTATCTGAGTTCGGTATACTTTGGCTGCGTGAGAATCGAAGTGTTCTTGAATGTGAACATTGTCGAGAGCGTCATGAGTGATGTTTCGGACGCTCCAACCAAGGCCGAGCGCCCGCTTGGCGGTGAAACTCCAGGACTGGATGTTCCTTGAGCAGGACTCATTAGTGGTGGACCTCAGATGCCCTGAGCAAAGCAGTCTAATAAGAATTCTGGGGAGCCTTGCGAATCGGCCGCCCTGGATAGCGTCAGGGAATCTCGATCAAAGGAGGTTACGGGCTGGAAGACAAACTTTCGAGGTCAGAAGGACGGCTGGCGAGGCAGGGAACAGACACGAGGTACTTCTCCAAGGTTGTCGGCAAGGCACTCAATTTACTGGAGTTGATTGGGAAAAGCTCCCAGCCTCTCCGGTTGAATGAGTTATCGCAACAAAGAGTTCTATCTTCCGAATTCTGCACACGCTTGAGGCGTCTGGTTACACCATCCGGGACGAGTCGGGAGGCTACCTTCTTGCGGCCGACGCGAGACCTTGGATGGAAAGAGCCTTCGTCAAGGAATTGGTCAATGTCGCCACCCCCTGCATGTCGGCGTTGAGACGCAAGCTGAACGAAACAGTCAGCCTCAGCGTTTTGTTCAACAACCACATCGACGAGACCGTGGTCGTCCTCGAGAGTCCTCAACTGATTCGAATGGCCAACACAGCTGAGCGCATCATCCCCCCCCATGCAAGTTCGATGGGCAAGGCGATCACTGCCTTTCAGCCCGAGGGAAGGCGTGAGACGCTTCTCAGGAGCTATGGACTGCACCGGTTCACCAAGCACACGATAACGGACGAAAACGAACTGGTCCGCGAATTCGAACAAATTCGGGCGAAGGGGTGGAGTACGGACAAAGAGGAGAGCACCGACGAGGGATGCTGCTTCGGCGCCCCGGTTTTCGTTCAGGGCGAAGTCCGAGCTGCCTTGAGCGTATCGATCCCGCAGCCGAGAGTTCCCAAGGGAGAAGCCCGATAACGGAAGAGCGTCGTGTAGGGAAAGAGTGTA
>CAYRCA010000369.1:0-5014 GCA_964422565.1 uncultured Acidobacteriota bacterium
CCGCCGGGGCAAGTTGGAGCCGGGTCCAGCCGGAAGCGCGGTGCCGAGGCGACGCCGGCGAAGGCGACAGAGGACGCCGCGGAATCGCCTACGTCCGGTTGATCGCCCCCCGGAGTAGGGCGGCCCGGTATCCTTTATGAGGGGGCGCGGGGGGGACGCGGCCTCGACGGGTTCAGACGATCTCCTCGGTTTCCCGGTCCCAGCTGACCCTCTGGCCCCTGCGGAAGGACTCGTAGGCCATCAGGACCGTGACGATCTCGTCCCAGGCCGTGTCGATGTTGCCCCGGGTGGGCCTGCCCTCGGTCATTCCCCGAAGCCAGTCCCCCACATGGCTGATCTCCTCGAAGGAGACCCGCGGCCGATGGGCCTCGATGGGGTGGGTTCGGAAGCTCCAGCCGCTCTGTTCCGCCCGCAGCTGATCCACCTGGTCGCGGTACCGGGTCGAGTGCTGCTCGGCGAAGAGCTTCACCTCCGAGCCCGACAGCTCGAGCGCGGCGTCCTTCCCCATGATCTGGATTCCGGTCCCGTAGTGGTCCGACATGGCGACGTGGGCGTAGTTGATGGAGAGGCCCCGCTCCGGGTAGTCGAACACGGCGTTCCAGGTGTCCGGCGTCTCGCGTCCGTCGCGCCAGTAGTACAAACCGCCGGTGGCGACGCACGTATCGGGGATTCCCATTCCGACGATGGCGTTGATCTGATCCAGGGCGTGGCTCTGAAGGTCGCCGGCCACACCGTTCGTGTAGTCCCAATAGCAGCGCCAGTGAAAAAACCGATGGGGATGGAACGGATGCCTTCGCACGTTGCTTTGAAACTGCTCCCAGTCGATATGGTCCACGTCCGCGTCGTCCGGCATCTCGAAGTTGTTGTAGAAACCGTACCAGCGCAGATAGGGCTCGATGCTGTTTCGATAGTGCTGACAGCGGATGTGGACGATGGGACCCAAGGCACCCCGCCGCACCAGCTCCCGAGCCTTCCACAAGGCCGGCTCGCCGCGCAGCTGATGTCCCAGCTGGAAGGAAACGCCCGATTCCCGGACGGCTTCCACCAGGTCTTCGGCTTCCTCGATCGTGTTCGTGAACGGCTTCTCCAGGTACACATGCTTGCCCGCGTCGACGGCATCGGCGGCGATCCGGTAGTGCCAGTGGTCCGGCGTCGCAATGATGACCGCGTCGACGTCCGGATCTTCGATGACCTCCTCGTATCGGCGGATGCCCTTCACCGCGGGATTCGCGGCCCGTTCGACGCCGCGCCACAGGAACCCGTCGTAGAGGTCGCAGACGGAGCGGAACTGGAAAGCCGAAAAGCGCCCGGCCTCCGCCATCAGTTCGTATCCCCGGACACCGACCCCGATCTGCCCCAAACCGATCGTGTCGTTGGGACTGCGCCCGCCCAGGATGGCCGGGGCACCGGCCGTGACAGCTCCGGCCGCGGCTGCCATGGGCGCGATGGTAGCACCGGGGGAAGCCAAACGCTATCTGTGGAATTGCAGGGTAGGGTTCGACTCATCCAATCGGGCGCGCTTGGCCCATGGGCCGCCCCGACATCAGGGTAGCCGTTGGGCCGCCCGACGCGCCCAATACCCCGCCCAGACATTGCTCACGTCGAGGGCGACGGACTCGCGAAGGGCTTCTTCCGCCCCCGCCGCATCGCCCACCCCCAAGCGACCCAGGCCCAGGATGTAGAGAGCTTCCGCCCGTTGCGCCTGCTCGGTGGGCTGCTCTCCGAACTTGGCGAAGAAGTCCACTTCCCGCCCCTCGAGGCGTCGCTCGCCCTCTTCGATCAACCGTTCGAAGATTCCGGCCGCCTCCTCCGCCCGGCCCAGGTCGGCCAATGCGAGCGCACGATAGTATTGCGACTCCGCCCAGCTTGACGGGAGGTCTTGCCCGGCGGCTTTCTCCAATGCGGCCAGCTCCTCCGTGCGACGGCCCAGGGAGCGGTGGGCCAGGGCGGCATAGTAGGCCACCTGGGGTGCCCGTCGGTCGCGACGGGGCACTCCCACCGAGAGGTTCTCGGGGTAGGTAGCCGCTTCGAGAAAGCTGTCGAGGGCCGCCGCTGCCTGTCCCGACTCCAGCGCCTGCAAGCCCCGGAGCAGATGGGCGTCGACATGAACGCCGTGAATCTCGCCGCCCCCCTCCCTGATGTGGAAGAAGTTGTTGCGCAGGTGCTCGACGGCGCGGTCGTAGTTTCCCGTCAACACCTGCGCCACGATCTCTCGGACGAAGCTGTAGTTGCGCTGGATCACCGTAGCGTGATGCTTCTCCAACAACGCCAGACGTCTTTCCGGCGAAACATTGGCCCGCTCGTAAAGTTCGTCCAACTCGCTGAAAAACCGAGGGTCGCCGCCATCGTGAGCGACGGCCCTCTCATAGCTCTCGATGGCCGCTTCAAGGTCATCCAGGCTTCGGTAATAGGCCCAGCCCAGATTGCGATGGTTTCGCGCAAAGGCGGGATCCAGCTCCCGCGACCT
This sequence comes from uncultured Acidobacteriota bacterium, assembly GCA_964422565.1. Classification (GTDB taxonomy): domain Bacteria; phylum Acidobacteriota; class UBA6911; order RPQK01; family JAPXNP01; genus CAYRCA01. The sequence continues at coordinate 2,468 of CAYRCA010000369.1, forward strand.
CTCCCACGCCTCGATTGCCCCTTCCGGCTGGATCTCGTACAGCAGGTTTCCCAGATAGTGCCAGGCTCTGGCGTCTTCCGGTTGTCGACGCAACGCCTCCCTCAAGACCCCGCCGGTCTCGAGGCGGAAAGGAAAGCAGTAGTCGGGGGACATCTCCGCCGCTTTCCGGAACCGCCGATCCGCCCCTTCGGGATCTCCAAGCCGGTCGTAGAGGTAGCCCAGATAATAATGGACCAGTGGATAGGACACGGCGGGCTCGGTACCCGAAGCCACCAGGCCCCGCAGTATGTCCGCCGCCTCGTCCCAGAACCCGAAACCCATATAGTCGGTAGCCAGTTCCAGATACGACTGCGCGTCGTGCCGCATCAACGTGACCCGGGTGGAATCGATTTCAGCCCGCGCGGCATCGGATTCGGCTCGTCCCAGCTCACTCAAGGCAAGAAAATCGAGGGGATCGAGAGAAAGGGCCTCGCCCGCCGCGGCGCGCGCGTCGTCGGTCCTCCCCAGCCTCCGCAGGATCGCGGCCTTCAGATTGAGTCCTTTCGTGTTCAAGCGGTTTGTGGAAAGTGAACGTTCGATCTGCCCCAGAGCCTCCTCGAACTCGCCCCGTCGGGCGGAAATCTCCGCCAACTGGTGATAGGCCGCCGAATGGTGGGCGTAGTCCCAGCTTGCACGATAAAGATTCCGGTATGCCGCGTCGAGGTCGTTGCGCTCCTTCTGGGCGAGGCCCAGATAGTAGTGGGCCCCCGTGTCGTATGGACGCGTGTACCCGGCGGAACTGCGTTCGACGGCCCTCCGAAGATGGTCCTCGGCCCGTTCGAAGAGCCCTCGCCGAAGAAGCTCCCGGCCAACGACCGTATTCGTCCGGGCGTCGTCCGGATCCCGGCGAAGAGCCTCCTCGAAATAGACCTGGGGATCAACGGTGGGGCTGTGCAACTGAAGCAGCCGGAGCCCGGTCAGATAGAGTTCCTCCAGCGTCGGGATCTCCTCCGGAGGAGGCGGCGGCTTGACGGGTTCGGGGAGCGTCAAGTCGCCGTCGGGCCGCAGGGGTCGATACTCAATCAGGGCTCCGCCCGACTCGTCCCTCAGGACGGCGCGCAACTCGGTCTCGTCCAGCTCCGGCCCGACGTCGACGGTGACCGAGAAAGGCTCGGCTGGACCGATGTCCACCTGGCGCTCGAAGAGCACTGTGCCCTCCCGTTCCAGAGTGACCGTGGCGTTCCGAAAAAGGGAGGTCGTGTTGAATCCCAGCAGAACCCCCTTCTCGTTCAACTCCAGATTGACGGCCGCATCCCGATTGGCGTTCTTGATTCCTCCGATTTCGCGAATCGGGTACCAGTATTGCCGAAAGGACCGGACCTCGTACGGCTTGATCCAGCTGTAGTCGGGCTGGTTGTCGGAATAGGCTCCCACCATGAGCTCGGTGTAGGGGCCGTCGGTGTCGGTGAGAATCCGGTCCCACATCCTTCCGCGCGGGCCTGGCCCCCACTCCCAGAGCTTGGCGCCGGACACGATATGGTGGTTGCCCACGTGGGCGACTCCCGCCCGGCGGCCATGATCGTACCCGCCCATGAAGTCCTCCCGCAGGTCCCAGGCGAAGAAGGAGATGGGCTCGGGATGATTCTTCCACCAGGAGAGGTCGACTCCTCGATAGTCGACGCCCCGGTATTCCCCATCCGCAACCGGCCAGTGGGCGAAATCGATTTTGGAGTGATAGGTGACGAACCGAACGCTGGGCGGAAAGATGATCTGGTAGTCCTCTTCCGAGTGGACGGCAACGTTCGCCCAGTAAAGCATCGAGTGAGGTGTCGGCGTTCGGTTGAACAGCCTGACGGTGGCTTCAATCAGAGACTGCCCGGGATGGAGGGTGATGCCGATCAGCCAGCGCATGCGGTGTCGCCGTTCCGTCTCCCCGAACCAGACCGTCGCGCTGCCGTCCGGGTTCTCCGCCAGTGTGTAATCGACCGGCATGTGGGTGGTGTCTCGATGATGGTGGAACACACACCACTCGATCCCTCCCGAAATCCAGGCGCCCAGCATCCCGATCAAAGCCGGCTTGATGACGCTCTGGTGGTAGAAGATCTCGTAGCCGTTGGTCTTGTCGAGGGCCGAGAAAAGGCGCCCTCCGATTTCGGGCAGGATCGAGACCTTGATGAACTCATTCTCCAGAAAGACGAAGCGGAAGGTCTCGTCTTCTCGATGGTTGGTCACATGCTCCTGGAAGGGGTAGGGATAGATGCGCTTCTGGGCGCCCTGGTAGCTTTCCCCCCTGTAGAACATGGGGTTCCTGTCGGGAGGGTCCAGCCGATAACTGGGCATTACCACGTCCTCCTCCCAGACGCGCACGCCCGACTCGGCCAAGGACGCGGTCCCAGCTCCCGCGAAAACCAGGACAACCGCAAGCGAAACCACCCGCGACCACGAAGACAACCCGCTCACCATTTCAACCTCCGAGTCTCCGCTCGCCGGCGTCCCTCAAGCTCCCCGACGGCCGGGGGGGCGAAACCAGCCGCAACCGGAGCCCCTCCTTCCCGAGCTGAGAACGCC
>CAYRCA010000370.1:0-5007 GCA_964422565.1 uncultured Acidobacteriota bacterium
AGAGAGGGTACAGGAGCTCCCCGGGATCCGGCTCGTGCGACAGATCCCGCGCGAAGGAGGGGTGGGCCCGAAACTCCTCCAGAGAGGCCTGCCGGATCAGGTGGCGGCCCTCCATGGAATAGTGATGCTGGGTGGAGGCCAGGCGAACTCTGTCGCGAGTCGGGCATAGCTCGACCTCGGGCGCGGACCATCCGTTGACCGACAGACGCAGCGGGTAGGCGTCGAAACCCCTCTCCGCGCCCACCCGGCCCACCCGGCGACGCCCATACCCCAGATGCACCGTCGCCGACTCGGCGGGGTGGCCCGGCTGAATCCACACCGCCCCTCTCACCGCGGCTTCACCCAGCTTGATCTCGACGACCTGGCCCTGGGAGAGGCCCCGATCCTGGGCGGTCGCCGGGCCAAGAAGGACGGTGTTGTCCCAGGTCAGCTTGGTCAAGGGCTTGGGGGCTTCCTGGAGCCAGCCGTTGTTGCAGAAGCGCCCGTCGTGGATATGGGGATCCGGCCGCAAAATCAGTTCCAGGGCTCCCGAGACGGGGCCCGGCCGCGTCGAGGCCTGGAGCACCGCCGCACGGTTGACGGGGACGGTCAAACCGGGACGCTCCGTCCCCGGGATGACTCCCTCGTGGAGGGCGAACCGCCACCAGCCCTCGAAATCGTCGTCCGGCTCCCGGTCCATCCAATGGCGGCGCACGAGATCGTAGCCCGACACATCGATCCCCTCGCCCAACATCACGGCCAGAATCTCTCCGGCGGATTTGGACCGGTAGAGCGGCTCGATCAGGGGCTGGACCACGGAAACCGACCCGTCAAAGGCTCGTAAATCCCCCCACCCCTCCAGGTAGTGGGACTCGGGAACCCACCAGTGACAAAGGTCCGAGGTCTCATTTCGGTGCGTCGTCAGGTGAAATCGGAGAGGTACCGCGTCCAGGGCCTCGACGAAAGGGATGTCGGCGGGCGCGTCGAAAGCGGGGTTGCCGCCGAGAATGAGCAGGGTCTCCACCTCGCCCCGCCCCATGTCGTCCACCAGGGAGCGCAGCGACTCGATGTGCGATTCCGGCCGCGTCTCGGCGGGCTCGGTCGGAACCACGGTGCCGCCGACGGCGCCCAGCGTCTCGTTCATCAGGTGGGCCAGAGCGTGGACCTCCGGCGGCTGGAACTCGCCGGCCACCACCAGGGCGCCTTCCCGGTGAGCCCGGAGGTCCGCGGCGGCGGCGGCCACCCAACGCCGATGGGCCTCGGTCGAGGGAAACTCGCCGACCTCGAGCCCCAATTCGCGGGCCAGAAGCCGGGTTAGCGGGGGCACCTCCGAGGGTCGCACCGCCAGCCGATGGTCGGCGGCGGTTCCGGTGACGGTGGGAGCGCACTCCACCACGTAGAGCCGGTTCGGTTCGTCGGCGGGAGAATCGAGGCGGCGCCGGGCGGCGAAGTCCTTGGCGTAACGGACCGCGGCGGGTCCCCAGAACAGGAAATCGGAGTCCAGGGACAGGATCCTGGCGGCCCGATCGAACCGGTAGTGAACGCCGAAAGGTCGTCCGAAGGCGAGCTCGGCGCCGGCGAGCGCGCCGTCCCGATTGCACGGTTCGTACTGATGCCACCGGGCCTCGGGGAAGCGGCCCATAAGCTCCTCGAGCTGCGCGCCCAGCGTGGGGGACGTCACGTTGCCGGTCAGGACACGGAGACCCGCGCCGGCGGTGAACCGGAATCTCTCCATCTCGGAGCGCAGGGCGGCGAACAGGGCCTCCCAGGTCCGCATCCTTCCGGCCTGCGTGATGACATCCAGACGGTCCGGGTCATAAAGGTCCAGGATCGAAGCTTGGGCGTGGACCGAGGTGGCGCCCAGGCTGGCCGGGTGTCGGGAATTTCCCTCGATCTTGGTCGGCCGCCCGTCGTGACTCTCGACCAGGATGCCCTGGGCGTAGCCGAACCAGGGGTGTGCCGAGGCGAAGAAGAGGGGCTTGCCCGGGACAACTTCCTCGGGCGCCCGCACGTGGGGAACGAGGCGTTCCTCGGGCTGCAGGGTGCAGCCGGTCAACCCGGCAAAGGCCAACGACGCCCCCATGAGCTTCAGAAAGTCCCGGCGGCCGACCGGATCCGTCCAGGTGTCGACGCTCTCGGGGAACTCGTGCCGCACGTAGTCCTGAAACTCCGCCGTCTCGGCCAGCTCGTCCAGACTTCTCCAAAAAGTCGGCCCCTTTTCCGATGCGAGCCGCCGCCCGAGCGCACCCAGATCGAAATGTTCTGAACCGGTTCTTCGTTTACTCATCGGTGACAGGTCGAACAATCGGTGAGGTTTTGGATGTTGTATTCCCTGACCAGCCGGCGGCCCAGTTCCCGCTGATCGGCGGCGGGAACCGTCCAAGTCACATCGAAGACCCGGTCGCGGGGCCGGACGTATTCCTCCGGGTGCCGATGGCAGTCGAGGCACCACCCCATGGAGAGACTGTGAACCTGGCGCATGAGGGGCATCTGGTCGACCTGACCGTGACAGGTCGTGCACCCGATTCCCTTCTTCACGTGAATGGCGTGATTGAAATAGACGAAACCAGGCAGGTTGTGGACTCGGATCCACTCCAGGGGCTGGTTGGTGCGGTAGCTCTCCCGTACGGGCTCCAGAATGGGAGCGTCGGTCCACACCTGCGAATGACAGCTCATGCAGGTTTCGGTCGGCGGAATGCCCGCCGACGAGCTCTTCTCGACGGACGTGTGACAGTACCGACAGTCAATGCCCAGCCCGTCCACATGCTGCTTGTGGCTGAACATGACGGGTTGCTCCCGGAAGACACCGACCCGGGTGAAGTAGGGGGAGTGGTACAGCTCGTAGTAGGCCCAACCCGATCCGACGGCCAGCACCGCCACGCTCAGAAAAGCGATTCGGACGAGGATGTTCGTACTGTGATGGAAGATCTGTGCCATAGCGCCGACCTACGTCGCCGTTGTTCCCGATGCGCGTGTACTCAAAAGTAAAGATCGTGATTGAAGTTGCATATCATATCCATTTTTGGGTCCGTTGTGAAGAAACCCCGGGCAAAGGGCGGAGGAGCGCCAACGCCGCCGCAGGTTCCCAATGTCTCGGCGGGGCCTCGCGGCGCCGTCTCGATCCCCGAGGGTGTGCTCGGGTGCGATGCGTCTCCGCGGCGGGACCGGCCGCGCCGACGTTTCCCCGGGTTGCGGCGGCGATTCCCTCGCGCCGTGGAGGTATCCCTGGAAAGGTGAGACACTACGGGCCATGATTTGGATCCGCGCCGGAGGTCTTGTCCTGGGTCTCGCTCTTCTGGTCGGAAGCCTTTCCGCTTGCCGCCACTCCGCGGCCAACGAACCGGAGGGATCGGCCGCGCCGTTCGTTCCGACACCCATGGAGGCGGTTCACACCATGCTGGAAATGGCCCGCGTCGGAGAGGACGATGTGGTTTACGATCTGGGCTCCGGAGACGGGCGAATTCCGGTAACGGCCGCCGAGGAGTATGGGGCGCGAGCGGTGGGCGTCGAGCTCCGCGCCGACCTGATTGAGCAGGCGTGGGACCGAGCCCGCGAGGCGGGTGTTGAGGATCGCGTCCGCTTTCTCCGTCAGGACCTGTACGAGACCGATTTTTCCGAGGCCACGGTGGTCACCCTTTACCTGCTGCCCGAGGCCAACCTCCGCCTGCGACCGATCCTGCTCGAGCAGCTCAGGCCGGGCGCCCGAGTGGTCTCCCACTCCTTCGACATGGGGGAATGGGAGGCGGACCACTGGATCTGGGAGGAGGTCCGCAGCCTCTATCTCTGGGTCGTCCCCGCCGACATCGCGGGCACTTGGCGCTGGGACGTCCAGGCGGCCTCGCTGAACCGGACTTACACTCTCCGGATTACCCAGAGGTTCCAGGAGATCTGGCCGTCGCTGGAGTCGGAGGGGGTCGGGTACGAGTTGGGGGACGCCAGCCTGTCGGGCGACCGCTTCATTCTGGAGTTCCGTGAAACGATCGATGGAAGGGAAGAGCCCGTCCGTTTCGAGGGGGTCGTTCGGGGCGGCGAGATCGAGGGGTGGACCCTCCTTGGGGAGGAGGAGACTCGGGACTTTCCCGCCGTCCTCCGGAGAATCGAGCCGTAGTTCCGAGCGCCGCGCGGTTGAAACGGTTGAGGGGGTGTTGCCCAAATCGGACTCGATGCCCCAGCCCGCCGCAGGGCCGAAGAAAGCCCGCAGGCCCCGTCCCCCGATTTGGGCGACACCCCCCGACGGTACCCCACCGGACCGCGGAACCCGCGGAGCGCCTCCCGCTACACGAGGCGATTTTTTTGTGCTATGGTACGCCTCAACAATTCTTCGGGTTCAATTAATACAACCGGAACACGCGAACGAGGGATTCGCCGTTGGCGGAGATTTTCCCAAAATGGGCAAACAGGGTGCCTGCCTATCTGGCCGGAGGAGCGGCGGTTCTGCTCTTGGCCACCGTCGCGGGCGTCTGGTATTTTTTTTCCCCCGAGTACACCCACGTGGGCTACATGCCCCGCCAGCCGGTTCCCTTTAGCCACGAACTCCACGCCGGCGAACTCGAGATCGATTGCCGCTATTGTCATACCCGGGTCGAGGTGTCGGCCGTGGCCACAGTCCCCCCCACGGAAGCCTGCATGACCTGCCACCGAGTGGTGGCGCGCGACAGCGAGGACTTGGCGCCGATCATCGAAAGCTTCACCACCGGGCGAAGGATGCGCTGGGTTCGCGTGCACAAGGTGCCCGAGTACGCCTACTTCGACCACAGCATCCACATTCGGGCCGGCATCGGCTGCTTCAGTTGTCACGGCGATGTCACGGCGATGGAGGAACTGAGGCAGGTGCACACCTTGAGCATGAGCTGGTGCCTGGACTGCCACCGTAATCCCGACCCCCACATCCGGCCCCCGGAACAGATCACGAACATGGCCTGGATTCCTCCCCCGGACCAGCCCGAGTTCGCCCGGGAGCTTCGACGCGAGCGGGAGATTGGAACACCGACCGACTGTACGGCTTGTCACAGGTAGTGTTATGAAGGA
>CAYRCA010000371.1:0-4988 GCA_964422565.1 uncultured Acidobacteriota bacterium
GTGACCTCGATGCCGCGCTGGCGGAGCAGGGGCCGCATCAACGCAACGACCTCCTCGACAACCTCTCCAATCGGCATGTCCTCGAGATTCGGCGCCGGGCTCTTCCGGACACAGAGCATGTTGGTCACCACGGTATTCAACGACCGAATCCCAATCCGCACGTTGGCGACGTAGCGCGCTCGGTCCTCCGGGTCGAGGTCGTCCTCGGCCAACAGCGAGGCGAAGAGCTCCAAAGCGCCCAAGGGGTTGCGGATCTCGTGGGCCACCTCGAGCGCCATCTCCCCCATGGCGGCCAGGCGCTCGGTCTCCCGCATCCGCCTCTCCAGCTGCCGCAGCCGCGTCAGATCCTGGACTACCAGCACCCGTTCGCCGTCGCGCAATCCGGACCAGCAACAGTGCAGGGTCTTCTCCGGATCGCCGGGAAGCGTGATCTCCGTTGTCGTTCCACCTTCGTCGCGGAGCATCCCGGCTCGTTCGCTGAACGAGGCCCGGTCCAGAACCGTCGCCAGGGGAATCGGGGGCTCGGCGACCGGCATCGCGAACAACTCGCGAGCGGCTTCGTTCATCATCGTCACGCGTCCGTCCTGGTCCACGACCAGGACGCCGCAGGGCAGACTCTGCAGGACCGTCCGCAGATAGTAGTTGCTCCGCTCGAGTTCTCGGGAGAGTCGTTCGACCCGAGTCTGGAGCTCATGATACGCGGACTGGAGGGCTCCCGACACCTCGTTGAAAGAGTTGAACGCATGGAGAAGGAGTTCAGCCTGGTTGTCTGCCCGTGCTTCCGTGGAAATCATTTCAGATCGATCATCATCTGGTTGGGTAAATACTCGGTGGAACGAAGCTTGCTCATGGCGGAGATCTTCCGCGTCACAGCCAGGATCCGCTGGACCGCCTGCTCGATACCCTCGAGTCGGCTGACCAGATCGGGCGCCTTCTCCTCCAGGTCCAGCCTCAGCAACTGCGCGCTCATGTTGATCGTGCAGAGGGGATTGTTGATCTCGTGGCTGATGCCGACCGCCAGCTGACCCACGGCGGCCAGCGACTTGGCCTCCAGAAGCTGCTCCCGGGCACGGACCAATCGCTCCTCCGACTTGATCACGTTGTAGTTGAGCCGGCCGTTCTCGACAGTAAGCGCGGCGTGCCCCACCAAAATGCTCAGGAGCCGAAGGTCCCGCGGGGAGGCACCGATGTCCCCCTTCGAGACCATGATCGTTCCGACGAGCACGCCCCCGACCATCAGCGGCGATCTCAGAAACCCCCCGGGAAACGCGTCCCGGACGAAATCCGGCAGCCCGGGCTCATCCCCCCGAACGGTCGCGGGAGAATGCGGATCGGCCAACAGTCGTCTCCAAATCGGATCGGACTCGCCGATCGGCCATCGGCTGCCTCGCAGATCCACCGCCGGAACACCCAAGGCAACCTTCACCTCCTCATAGCCGCCCTCGAGGTTCACCAGTCCGAGCATGACCCTGTCGGCCTTGAGAGACCGCCGTATCCGGTTCAGGATTCCCGCCAGCACCTCTTCGATTGAAGGCGCGGCGCTGACGGCGCGGGGCACTTCACCGATGGCGAGAAGATCTTCGATCTCCCGCTCCAGCCTCTCGACGGTGTTGGTGAGCTCGCCGACGCGATCCTCGCTCCGTCGGAGTTGCTCTCTCAGGCGCGTGCAGTCGTCGAGCCACCTGTCAGCTCCCTCTGCCTCAGAGTCCGTCACTGTCTCCACCATCTCTCACCTCGGAGGCGGCGGCGACGGATCGGGCCGTTCCCGGGAGGCTGAGAGCCGATTGAGTTGATACTGTTTCGTTCACTTTGGCCGTATTCATTGCCGGTCACGTCAAGGGCAAGTCGTGTGCCAACAACCCTCGAGAGGTTGCGATTTCTCCGGAAGAGCCTCACAAGTGATTTAAAATAAACGTGATATCGGATTATCACCACGGCTTCCGCAGACCCGGATCGGGCGCCGCACCTTTCCCCCGTCCTTCGATCGTCAAAGGGCTGACGCCCGGGGTCAAGAAATCGAGGGTGGGCGTCAAGGGTTTGTGGTCGTCGCATCCCAACGGCACTCCGAAGGTGGTGGCACCCCATCGGTCGCCAGCTGAGGACGAACTACTCGATCAAGCGTGCGGCCGGCGGCGCCTCGTCACTCCATCGACCTCGATGGCCCTGGGGGAAGAGCGCCTGTAGTAACTGAAGCACCTGGTCCATCTTGTTGGAGAGACCGGCAAACTCGCGTTTCATCTCTCGATTGAGTCGCATCAGCTCGATCTTCTCATCCTGCAGGATGTCGATCTTCGCGTAGATCTCTCTCAGCCTTTCGTTTGCCTGCCGGATCTCCTTCTCGGCATAGCGCGTCTGATCCTCGAGCCGGATCTTGTCGCACATGTTGCGGATGAGGATCTCAATCTGGTTCAGACTGAAGGGCTTTGTTACGTAATCGTAGGCACCCAGTTGGATCGCCTTAAGAGCGGTCTCGAGTGAGGCGTAGCCCGTCATCAGGGCCGCCAGAACATTAGGATTCCTCAGTTTGGCGATCTCGATCAACTGGAGACCGTCGCCGTCGGGGAGGCGGAGGTCGGAAAGCAGGATCTGAAGCTGGTCTCCCCGGGCTCTCAGGAGCGTGGCCGCCTCCTGACACGTCTGACGGGTGGTTACGGCCAAACCCTTCGATTTCAACAGCTCGGCGAGGGCGTCCCCGAGGTCCCGATCATCATCCACGATAAGCAGCTCGATCCGGTCCCTCCGGGGAGCAACGGGATTGAACAAGAGGCGGCTCCGATCATTCGAAAAAGTCGATGATTTGCTCCCGGGCTTCCCGATTCAGCTGGATCTTCCCCGACGGCAAGTACTCGAAGTTGATGGGAGTAAGAAACTCCGCCACCTTCGACGCCGCCGGAGCCGAATCAGTGTACGGCCGACCGCCGGCGGAGCCCTTCTTCTTCGACTTGACGCTTCCCCTCGTCTCCTCCGACGGCAGTCTCTCCGAGATCCTTTCGATGCTGATAGGTCGCCCAATGTCCATGGTGAACCGTCCTTGGTCTCCCATTTTCCATATCGGCACTTCGGCCCGGAACTTTAGATCAAAGAGCTGTCCGAATTTGCTTTCTTTCCGGGCCGCGTTGCATTATAGATAGGGTAAGCAGGGTATCGATAGGAGAGGGCTCGGGGGAGGCAGCATCAATGACCTCATTGGAGGCGGGGCAATACTCGGTCCTTCTGCTGGAGGACGACGAAACCCTCTCGGCGCTTTTGGAGCGCTTCTTCCAGCAGTGGGGATGGACCGTTCAGTGTGCCGGTACCGTCGGCGAGGCCCAGGGAGCGATCACCGAGAAGACGTTTGACCTCGTTCTCTTGGACTACCTGCTCCCCGACGATAACGGCTTGGCCGTATTCGACGAGATCCAGCGCCGCTCGCCTCTGACGAAGGTGATGGTGATGACCGGCGTGCAGGACATGGGTGTCGCCGCCATGGCGCTGCGCAAGGGTGCGGCGGACCTTTTACCGAAGCCCTTTCGAATCCAGGAATTGGAGGAGAGAATCGCCGCCGTCATGGCCCGCCGCTCCCAGGTGATTGACCGCTCCGAGCAGGACGAGTCTGTCGAGCAGGAGTGGCCGGCCGCCATCATCGGTGAGAGCGAGGCCATCAAGCGGGTCGTGCGCCTCATCCGGATGGTCGCCAGAAAGGATCCGCCGGTGCTCATCACCGGAGAGAGCGGAACCGGAAAGGAACTGGTCGCCCGGGCCATCCACGAACTCAGCGACCGTTCCGACCAGGCCTTCGTGGCGATTAACTGCGGAGCCATACCCGAGACCCTTCTCGAGGACGAGCTCTTCGGACACGAGCGCGGCGCTTACACCGACGCCAAGTCGACTCGGATCGGCAAGCTTGAACAGGCCGCGGCGGGGACTATCTTCCTCGACGAGATCGGCGAAATGAGTCCGTCCCTGCAGGTGAAGCTGCTGCGGGTGCTTGAGGATCGAACGATTCAGCGCTTGGGCGGCAACAAGGAAATCGCGGTCGATTTTCGAGTGATCGCCGCGACCAACGCCGATCTCGGCAAACGAATTCAAGAGGGCGGCTTTCGCGAGGACCTCTTCTATCGCCTCAGCGTTGTCCCCATTCACACGCCCCCCCTCCGGGAGCGGCAATCCGACATCCCCCTGCTGACGAACCATTTTCTGGCGGTCTTCGCCGATCGGTACAGCGAGCCGCCGAAGAAGCTCGACCCCAGGGCTCTGAACGCCCTCCTTCGGCACGAGTGGCCGGGGAATATCCGGGAGTTGCGAAACGTCATCGAGCTCGGGTTCATCCTTGCCGGCGAGGATCCGATCATACAGGCGGAGAACCTGCCGACGCTCGACGAGAAATTGGGCGCCACCGTGCACGGATCTCAGTTGGAGGCGCTTCTCAGGTTGCCGGAGGAGGGGATCGACCTGAATCAGGTCGTCAACGAGGTCGAACGAAACCTGATCTGCCAGTCCCTCGAGAGAACCGGCGGCAACAAGGGGCAAGCCGCCCGCCTTCTCTTCCTCAAGCGCACCACTCTGGTCGAGAAGTTGCGCCGGATGAATCTGCTCGAGGGATTCGGCCGCTGAAAGAGGGGTTTGTCGCAGCCGGTCGGGCCGGACCCCGGGCCCGCTCTCAGGACTTCCGCACCAGCTCCCGGAGCAATCGGCTCTCCTCCTCCAAAGTTGAGAGCTTCTCGGTTTGCAGCTCGAGCAGGCCGGACATGGCTTCGATCTGCCTCTGCTGCCTGAGGACCACCTCGCGTAACTCCTCGACCTTGCCCAGAGGACCTTCCGGAGCGTCCCTGACCGGAGCGGACCCGTCCTTCAGGACCGATTTCAGGAGGCGAAAGCGTTCCTGGAGCTTCCGGTCGATTTGCCTCACTCGATCCTCCGACTGCCGGAGGATCTCCCCGAGGCGTCCCGCCGACGCCGTTCTCATACCCTCGTCGATCGCTTTCGTGAGCCTCAGGGTGCTTTCAATA
>CAYRCA010000372.1:0-4976 GCA_964422565.1 uncultured Acidobacteriota bacterium
TCGGCCAACGCTGGAACCCGCTGTTGTCACAGGCTAGCCCCCCGGCGCGGCGCCGACCGTGGAAATGGTCGTGCAGACCGGCGCGGCCCTGGACTACTGGCCCCACTGGCGGGGCCCGTCGGTGCAGGGTCTCGTGGAGAGCGCGGGCTACCCCGACCGTTGGTCCAGGACGGAGAATGTGCTTTGGAAGGTGCCGGTACCGGGCCGCGGCCATTCCTCGCCGATCATCTGGGGGGATCGCATCTTTCTGACAACCGCCACCGAGGATGGGGCAAGCCGATCAGTGCTTTCGTTCCGGCGCTCCGACGGGGAACTGCTCTGGGAGACCACGGTGCCGGAAGCGCCCGCCGCAGAACGACTCTTCCGCAAGAACAGCTACGCCTCTTCCTCTCCCACCACCGACGGAGAGTTGATTTACGCCTACTTTGGCAACTCGGGTGTGGTTGCCGTGGATTTCAGCGGGGAGTTGGCGTGGCACACCAGTCTCGGCGTCATTGATCTTTACCATGGCCCCGGAGGCTCCCCCTTGCTCTACCGGGACCGACTCATCCTGTTTCAGGATCAGATGACCTTCGGTCGGGACGGAGGCGAACCCCAGCCGGGGTTCATCGTCGCCCTGGACAAGAAGACGGGAAGCGAACTCTGGCGCAAGGAACGAAGCCCCCGGCCCGGTTGGGGCTCGCCTATCGCCATCCAGGTCGATGATCGCGCCGAGATCATCGTGAGCGGCGGAAATTCGATCGACGCCTACGAACCCTACACGGGCGAGATGCTCTGGACATGCGCCGGGAACACAAGCGAGGCCATTCCGATGCCGGTTGTCGGTCACGGCCTGATCTACTGCAGCTCAGGACGCGCGGGCCCGACCTTGGCGGTCCGGCCCGGCGGCACCGGGGATGTGACCGAATCCCACGTCGTCTGGAGCAGCCCCAGAGGTTCCCCATTTGTCCCCTCGCCCCTTCTTCTGGGAGAGTATCTCTATACGATCAACGACATGGCCAGCATCGCCTCGTCCCACCACGCCCTGACCGGAGAGACGGTCGGCCAGTTGAGGCTCGGGGAGGCTCGCCGAGAAGGCTTTTCGTCCTCGCCCGTAGCCGTCGAAGGCAGGATCTTCTTCACCAATGACGACGGCGAGACCTTCGTTCTCAGTCCGGCGCCGAACTTCGAACTACTTCATATCAATCGACTCGAGGAGCAGACGCTCGCCAGTCCCGCGCTGGTCGACGGACGTTGGTACTTCCGTACCGCCGCCCACTTGATCTGCATCGGGTCGGAATCGTGATGGGATTTCCAAACGCCCCGCCGGGATTGAACTAAGGCCCGGCGGGAACGAGCCCGCGGCGTCTCAGCAGCGGCCCCAGTTCCGGCTCGCGGCCCGCGAAGTCCCGGTAGAGTTCCATGGAGTCCTTGCTGCCGCCCCGCGACAGGATCGTGGCACGGAAGTGGTCACCATTCTCCCGTGTCAGGCCGCCGTTCTCCTTGAACCAAACCACGCTGTCGGCATCCAGCACTTCGCTCCAGATATAGGAGTAGTAGCCGGCCGAGTAACCATCCATTATGTGAGAGAAATAGGTCGTCCGGTAACGGGGCGGCACCGGCCCGAATGCCATGCCCGCCTCGGCCAGGCAGACGGCTTCGAAGTCCTGAACGCCCTCGGCGGCCACCACCTGATTCGGGGCCAGCTGGTGCCACGCCTGGTCGAGGACCGACGCCGCCAGGTACTCGGTGGTTCGAAACCCCTGGTTGAACTGCTCGGCTTCTATCACCCGATCGAGCAACTCCCGGGGGATCGGCTCACCGGTCTGGTAATGAACGGCATAGTTCCGCAGCACCTCGGGCCAAGTCGCCCACATCTCGAATACCTGGGAGGGGTACTCGACGAAATCCCGCGGGACCGCCGTGCCGGAAAAGCGCGGATAACGGACATCGGAGAACATGCCGTGCAGGGCGTGCCCGAACTCGTGGAACATGGTGGTGACCTCGTCGAAGGTCATCAAGGTGGGCTCGCCTTCCGGCGGCTTTGGGATGTTCAGGTGATTCCCCACCACCGGACGGCCGCCCCGCAGCTCCGACGCGACGGCGTAGGAATTCATCCAGGCGCCGCCCCGTTTCGAGCCTCGCGCATAAAAGTCTCCCAGAAACAGCCCCAACGGTTCTCCGTCGCCGTCGAAGACCTCATAGACCTTCACATCGGGGTGATAGACGGGCAGGTCGGTCCGTCGCTCGAAGGTCAGTCCGAAGAGCCGATTGGCGGCATGGAACACCCCCCTCTCGAGCACGTTGGTGATCTCGAAATAGGGACGGACCTCCGCCTCGTCGAACTCAAAGCGCTCCTCGCGCACCTTTTCGGTATAGAAGGCCCAGTCCCAGGAGGCAAGTCTGAAAGGCGCCTCCTCCCGGTCGATGATGGACTGAATGTCGGCGGCCTCCCGGCGGGCGTTGGCGACCGCGACGGGCCCCAGATCGGCCAGAAACCCGTTGACCGTGTCGACATCGGAGGCGGTCTGATCCTCCAAAATATAGTCGGCATGGGTCCGATAGCCCAGCAGCCGGGCTCGCTCGGCGCGCAACCGAACCACGCGCGACACGATCTCCCGGTTGTCGAACTCATTCCCCCGGCTTCCCCGGGACAAAGAGGCTTCCATGATCCGCCGGCGCAGATCGCGGTCGTTCAGGGAAGCCAGCGGCGGCTGCCCGGTGGTGTTCTGCAGCGCAATCAGGTACTTCCCTTCCAACCCCCGCTCCTCGGCCGCATCTGCCGCCGCTCCGATTTCGGCCTCCGAAAACCCGCGAAGTTGCTCGCGGCGATCCACCACCACTGCCGAGTCGTTGACTTCCTTCAGCACGTTCTGGCTGAACGTCGTTCCGAGCTCCGCGAGTTCGGCGTTCATGGCGCGCAGCTTCTCCTTATCTTCATCCGAAAGTCTGGCGCCCGCCCGCACGAAGTCGGTGTGATAACGCTCAACGAGCCGCAGGGACTCAGCGTCCAGGCCCAGCCCCCGGCGCTCGTCGTGGATCGCCTCAACGCGCTCGAACAGGGCCGCGTCAAGCAGGATGGCGTCGCGATGGTCGGCCAGCTTGGGGGCCATCTCCCGCTGCACCCTCTGAATGGTGTCGTTGGTGTGGGCGTTGGCCAGGTTAAAGAACACCCGGGACGCCCTCTCCAGGAGGACGCCAGCGCGTTCCATGGCGACGATGGTGTTGTCGAAGGTGGGGTCTTCCGGGTTCCGGGCGATCGCCTCGATTTCGGCCCGTTCCTCGGCCATTCCGTGTTCGAGGGCGGGGGCGAAGTGCTCGTCCCGAATCTGGTCGAAGGGGGGCATCCCGTGGGGGAGGGAGCTTTCTGTGAAAAACGGGTTCTGCTCTGTGGTCAAGGCGGGTGAATCCGGCGTTGAGCAACCGCCGACGATCAGGGTTAGGGTTAGGGCGGCGCAGTACAGAGTGGCAAGTCGGATATCCAAGGCAACCTCCTGCCGCACAAAAAACCATGGTAGCACCACACCCACGGCTATGCCGGCCCGCCAGCTTCAATTTCCCCGGCGCTAGCGCCCGGGGGTGTGTCCGCCAAACGCGAAGAGGGGGCCCTCGCGCTCCCCATTACCTCGAGGAAATCGCCATAACGGGCCTCGGACCGCTCGCCGCCCCGCCCCTGTTAGTTTGGGTGCGCCACCCTCATGGCCACTCGCCCTCAGGAGGCTCCTTCCCGATTCCCCGAAGGCGCAGCTCCAACCACGCGGGGTCCCACCACTCGATGGGATTGACTTGTACCCCCTGAACCACCATCGAAAAGTGGAGATGGTCTCCGGCGGCCAAGCCGGTCTGCCCAGTCCGGCCGAGGGGTTCGCCTCTCTCCACGATCCGGCCGACCTCAACATCGATGGAGCTGAGATGCGCGTAGAGGGAGAACACTCCCAGTCCGTGATCGACGATCACCGTGTTTCCGTAGATCCCCAGGTAGTCCGCATGGACGACCCTGCCCCGGTTGGAGGCCTCCACCGGGCTCTGGGCCAGCGAGGCGAGATCGAATCCGAGATGGGTCTGCCGGTCGACGAGTTTCCCCTCGTAGAAATAGCTCCTGTAATCGGCAAAGGCCGACTCCACTTGGGATCGGCTCAGCTGGAGAAAAGGCTCGATCCAGAGAGGCTTCGATTCGGAATCCCAGGTCAGGTCGGAGATCCTTTGGTTGTTCAGGTCTCTTAGCTCCCGGTTGATCGTCAGGAAGGTCTCCAGGGGCGTGGCCCGCTCGTCGAAGCCGGGGGAATGGGAGAGGATCTCCGGGGCGACGGAAGCAATGAATGCGTCGCTGACGTTCAGGTTCCGACTGCGGAACCGCTGGGCGAAGGTCCTGCAGAAAAACCGGGCCTGACTTTGGTTCCCCGCCTCGTCCTCCGCCCAGAGGAGAATTGGAACATCGGGCGGCTGATCGTGCTCCAGCGCGTAAACGCAGAGGTGGACGCCCTCTCCCAGCGCTGGAACGGGGTAACCCAGGAAGACGTTCTCCCCCACCGTGACCCCCGACCGACCGCCTTCGTTGACCCGGTAAAGAACGGTTTCCGACCCCCCCTGGCGCAGGTAGTGCTGTTGCGAAAGGAGGTCGATGCGGGGCGGTCGGGTATCCAACCGCAGAGGAAAGTCCGCCCGTTCCGTTCGACTGAACAGCCAGAGGTTGCCCTGGTCGACGGCGGTGACCGAGACCGAGAAATCCCCGTCCGACAGCCCCTCCCAAGAGGACAAGGCAATTTCCTCGAACCGCTCCGACGCGGCCCAGGGCAGCAGGGGCGCCGGATACCGCCGCGAGTGGACGACCGTTCCCCGCCCGTCCTGGCGCACGGTAACCTCGATCAACCGAAGTCCCTTGCCCGAGTCCTCCACTCGCACGAGGATCCGACCCTCTCCGCCCACAACGGCGGGCCCCTCCAGTTCGATGCGGGGCGAGGAGCGGTCCCAGAACCAGAGGACTGTCGCCCCGAACA
>CAYRCA010000373.1:0-4956 GCA_964422565.1 uncultured Acidobacteriota bacterium
TGGTCTACAACGAGTTCCTGGGCTAAAAGACGGGTGGCGCGCTCGGGCAAGATGATGGTGCCCTACCTCGCCGATCCGAACACCGGCCGTGAGATGTTCGAGTCTGCGGACATCATCCGGTACCTGGACCAGACCTACGGCTGAAAGGCCTTTCGCCGGGCCTGCAGAAAAGGAGTGAGAATCGAATGGAAGCCGAATTTCCGAAGCCCGAGGCCACCGACTCCGAGACCGGAGAGCCGGGCGCCGCCCCCTCGAACGGCCCCCCGACTCCGCCCCGCGTGCAAAAGAACCTGTTCGAGGTCTCGACACCCGGGGGACCCTCCTCCCGCCCGGACGGCTCGCCGCCGGCGTCGGGAAACGACCGGCGGAGTCCCTCGCGAAAACGAATACGCGATTAGGCGTGAGGCGGATCGCCACCTCGGCGCTGACGCTGCTGGAGGTCTTGATCCTGCCTTACCGCGCGGCCGACCTTTCCTTGGCGGAACGCTATGAGGCGTTGTTGACGAGGAGCCGCGGGTCAGCCGGTTACCGGACGGTCTCGGCGGCTTTTCCGGAGGAGTTGTCGCCGGGCCGGATTCCCGCCTAGACCCGCCTAGACCCGGCGGCGACAGGCAGGGATGCCCGTCTTCCTCCTCAGGTCTGGAGCAGGCAGTTGTCGCTGCCGTAGCCGCTCGGTTCCCAGCCGTCGGCCTGGTTGTCGTTAAACCAGTGTCCGTCGTCGGCCAGATAGCGGAAGGCATAGCGCCGGCCCGACTCCAGGGTGACCGTCGCGGAGCGGGTCCGGTTGGCGCGTCGCACCAGCCGAGTTGCCTTCGGCGCCCAGTCGTTGAAATCCCCCACCACCGAGACATTGCCGGGCCGGTGGTTTTCCGGCAGGAAAAAGGTCACCTTCACGTGACTTCCGGCGTTCACCTTCCGCTTTCGGATCATTCCTTCTTCTCCCTCTGAGCTCCCCATCCCTGTTTGACCGGTCCTTCCGGTTCCCGGAAGGCGGCGAAGGACCCGCGTCGGCGGTCGGCTGCAAATGACAGGGGCCGACGGCAGCGGGTAGTCTAACGGTCGGACCTGTGGCGGGGATGTGAGGAAGGTCACGACCCCGGCGTTCCGCCTTCCGGGTGCCCCGGGAGACGGAATCCGTTGAATTCCGCAGTCCGTGACGGGCGTGAGGGGGTCGTGAGGGTTCTCCCTCGACGCCCTCCACATCTCCGCGCGGTTTGCCTATGTCCCGACTGCACCGTGCGGCCCGAAACCCGAAACTCGAAACCAAAGACCAGCTTGCCCGCCCCGGCTTCCCCCGCCAGCCCCACTTCCGGCATATACCGGAGAGTTGTCTTAACTTAGAATGGGTGCCGGCGATGCTTCGATTCATTCCCCTCACCGCGATTCTTCTCGCCGCCTTTCTGTCAGGCGCTCCGGCCGGCGAGCGGTCGGTGGCGCCCTACGATCGAAATCCGCGTTACCTGTCCCTGGGAGGGGTCCCCGTGTTCGCTCTTGGCGCCACGCACCAGCACAGTTGGACCCCTATCAGCCGTCCGGGGGTGGACGCGTTGCGCGACATCAACCGGCTGGCGGAGGTCGTGTCGCGCATCGGCAGCCCCCATGTGGTGGGCTTCGTCCGGTGCCTGCCCTACGATCCCATGAACCACCTTCACGACGGTGCGGTCGCCCGTGTCCTCCAGCCCTGGGTCAAGCTCTCCGACGGCCGGTTCGACCTCGAGCGGTTCGAGCCGGAGTGGGAGCGCCGGCTAGGTGTGTTCCTCGATGCCGCTAGGGAGCGGGACATCCTGGTTTCACTGGAGGTGTGGGACGATTGGTCGGTGACCCGGGGTCCCGGTGGCCATTACGATCCCGGAGGTGCTTACGGCTGGAACGGTCACCCGTTCCACCCGGACAACAACGTCAACTACGGACACGATGCCCTGTCCCCTGCGACGCGGGCCTGTGTGGCGCCCTTCTACGAGACGATTCCCTCGCGGGAGAACCGGGAGCCGGTTCTCCGTCTCCAGCGGCGTTACGTCGACCGCCTCGTTGCCGTAGCCGGCGGCTACGCCAACGTGCTTTGGAATATCTCCAACGAGACCCGGGCCACCCTGGAATGGAGCCGCTACTGGGCCGAGTATCTGCGGGAGCGTCTGCCGAAGGGGCGGATGATTGGCGAGATGCCCTCGACCAATCGTCGCGACGGGGGCGGCGAGTGCGACGACAGCCTGAGTCCACTGACCCTGGCCTCCGACGATCGGTACGACTTCGTGGACATCGCCCAGGGCGTCTCGGCCCACGAGTTCGGCGCCGACCCGGCGCGTCAGGGGTTGGGCGGGTTCGAGCGGGTCCTTGCGTACCAGAACGCCATGGCGTCGTCGGGGAGAACGAAGCCGCTATTGGTCTCGAAGGACTACCACCGAAGATCCGACGGGGGAACCGCCGTGCTCTGGTCTCGGTTCGTCGGAGGGGCGGCGGCCGCCCGGTTCCATCGGCCGGCGGGCGAGGATCCGCCTGCGGTTAGCGACTTCCAGTACGAGGCGATCGAGCGTCTGGGCCGCTTTCTCGCCCGGACCGAGTTCTGGCGGATGGAGCCTCAGCCGGACCTCGTCGCCTGGTTGCCCGAAGGCAGCGCCGGCGCCGGAGCGTTGGGTTGGGCCGACCGGGAGTACGTCGTGCAGATCTTCGGCGGACAAGCGGGGGATCTGGCTCTCCGACTGGCCCGCGGGCGTTGGCGGATCTGGGTGTACGAACCGACCTCCGACGCCTGGGTGGGGCCTGGAGCCGAGACCGGGCGGTCGGTCTCGGCCCGCCGCGACACTCCCGTCTTCCTTTCCGTTCCCGTTTACGACGAGACGCTGATCGTCCACGCGCGACGACTCGGACGGCGGTGACGTGCACATGGGCGGTGCCCCCGACTTTGTCCTTAGAATCTGGTCCTCCCTCGCTCCTTCGCTCGACATCGCGCGCCCGACCCCTGGCAGGCACGTCGGGGGAGTGGAGTCAAAAACAGTTTGCATCCGCTCACCCCCGTGCTAAAGTAAGAAGTTATCCGACTTGCTTCCGAGATGAGTTCAGCCATGGTTTTCTTACAGGCCATCGGCGTCGCCGATAAAGTCGGGCCTGCTTAACGACCCCAGGGGGGAGGTGTGTCGTGGGTCTTTTCGGTAGGTGTGTCTGGATGGTGTTTCTGGTTTTTCCGCTGGCCTGCGGGCCGAGCGCCACGGAGCAACTGGCGGGCGCGGTCGAGAGCGGGGACGCGGGATTGGTGGAGGCCCTGATCGAGGGTGGCGCTCCCGTGGATTACAGGATGGGCGGCGGGAACACGCTCCTGATGGTGGCCGCGGGGAAGGGCGATGGCGAGATCGTGCGCGTTCTGCTGGCGAAACACCCGGCCATCGACGCTAAGAACTTCGGCGGCGAGACCGCCTTGAACCGGGCCGCCGAGGAAGGACATGCCGCGGTCGTCGGGATGTTGCTCGAGGCGGGCGCCAATCCCAACATCGATGACGTGGACGGGCATTCGCCGCTGATTCATGCCGCGGCCAACGGGCACACCGAGATCGCCCGGATGCTCCTGGAAGCCGGCGCCCGGCTCGAAGGCGCCGACAACGAGTCGCAGACGGCGTTGATGCATGCGGCGGCCGGCGGACACGAGGAAACGGCGCGCTATCTTCTGGGGGAGGGCGCCCAAGTCGATGTGCAGAACTTCGAGCAGAGCACCGCTCTGATGTTGGCCGCGGCGAACGGTCACGCCGGTGTCGTCGATCTGCTGGCCGGCGCGGGCGCTCGGGTCAACGCCTTGGGCGAGGATGGATCGACGGCGCTGATTCGTGCCGCCTTGGAGGGCCACGCGGATGTCGTCGATGTGTTGGTTGCGCACCGGGCGTCGGTGAACGCTAGGGACAGGATGGACCGAACGGCGCTGATGCGAGCGGCCGAGAACGGTCATCTCGAGGTGGTGAACGCGCTGATCCGCCACCGGGCCGAGGTCAACGCCGTGGACAAATCGCGCCAGACGGCCATTATCTGGGCGTCTCTGCGGGGCCACGCCGACTGCGTCCGGGTCCTCCTCGAGAATCGGGCCGATATCAGGGCGGAGGACATCAACGGCTGGACGGCCGTTGATTGGGCGAAGAGCGGGGAGCACACGGAGACGTTGGCTGTGCTGGAGGAGTTCGCGGCGAGCCGGGGGCGCTAGGAGATTCGAGGCCACGGCCTCGGCCGCGCCGCGTTGATCCGTGTCTAGAGTGCTCGAAGCTCGATGGATCCGTTGACCGTCTTCAGCCTTAGCTCGGATCCCCCACCGCCGATGTCTCCTTGAAGAAAGCGGGGCCCCCATTCGCCGGTGACCGGCAGGCCGAAGTCGTTCTCGATCCGGCCGTTGGCCGAGCTGGCCCGGACGCTGGCGCTGGTCCGTTGGGGAAGTCGAAGCCGAATGGACCCGTTGACGGTCTGGAAGTCGAGGCCTTCCTCCCAGAGGGACGAACCCACCTCGGCGCTGATCGATCCGTTCACGGTGGAGGCGCTGGAAGCGCCGTCGCAGCTGAGGTCGACGTGGCCGTTGACGGTGGTCGCCCGCACGTCCCCCACGATGTCCAGGGCCTGAATTCCGCCGTTAACGGTCTGGGCGTCAAGGTTCGCGCCCGGCGGGAGAGTCACCGTGAAATCGACCCGCACGTCGTTGTTGTTCGCGCCGAGACGACCTCTGCCGCCGGGAAGGCAGGGGCCGCCCCCGGGGTAGACCGCGCAGACGGTGATTCCGCCGCTGTGGGGAACGATCTGGATGGCCACCTCCGCCGGGTCGTCCCGATGGCCGGTTTTGACGGCGGCCACCGCGACCGTGCCGGTGGGGCCCGTCGATGCGTGGATGTCGCCGTTGACTCCCCTGACCTCCACCGTCGCCCCCGGGGGGACCGCTCCCGTCCAGTGGAACTCCTGGGAGCGCGCCGCAAACGTTTCACCCGTCAGAATAAA
>CAYRCA010000374.1:0-4938 GCA_964422565.1 uncultured Acidobacteriota bacterium
CCCACTATTACCGGGAGGCCGGGGCCGCGCCGCTGCTGGGTCGAATCCGGGTTCCCACCCTGATCGTGCACTCACGCGACGACCCTTTTCTTCCGGCGGCGCCTCTGGAAACCCCCGCTGTGGCGGAAAACCGTTTCATCACCCTGGTGTTGACCTCGGCCGGTGGACACGGGGCCTTCCTGGAGGCTCGCCGGACGGATCTGGACCGCTGCTGGGCGGAGAACCGCGTGATTGACTTTCTCAGTCTGGCCCTGGGGCGCGGACCAGCCGGGTGCGGCCAGGTTCTTGCGCCGGTCTTTTGACGGGATTCCCAAGATTTGTTCCCGGACTTCCTCGGTACCGTCGGGTGAATCCCGATCTCTTGATCCTCCCGATCCTCGATTCCGTTCGAATGCTTCGGGGCCCGGGGTTTCGCAGATTTCTCCCGGCGGGCGTTATAGGCAGTGAGATGAGAGAAGGGGCGAGCGACGGGTCGGCGGAGGCAAGGCTCGTGGAACAGGGGTGGTCGGGGCTGTCCGAGGTCGATCTGCTGGTTCTGTTGTTGGGTCCGGGCAACTCCCGGGATCAGGCCCGCCGGAAAGCGTTACGGGTCTACCAGAGTCTGGGCGGAGTCCGTTCCCTCAAGTCACACTCCTACGCGGCCCTGCGAGAGGCCGGCGTCGGTCACAAGTGGGCCCTGGCGTTTCTCGCCGCCCGCGAGATCGGCCGCCGAGCTTCCCGCCGCGTCCTGCCGCCGGATCGGTCGTTTCATTCCAGCGCGGAAGTGTTCGCCTATTTTCGCCCCATGCTGGACGGGGTGGGAAAGGAGTGTTTTTGGGCGGTGCTGATGGACGGAAAGAACCGGATCCTCCGCCTGACACGGATTTCCGAAGGGTGTCTGACGCGTTCGCTGGTTCATCCCCGCGAGGTCTTCCGACCGGCAATACTGGAGGCTGCGGCTGGAGTCCTTTTCGTCCACAACCACCCCAGCGGAGTGCCCGATCCGAGTCAGGAGGACATTCAGATCACCCGCCGCTTGGTCGAGACCGGAAAGGTGGTGGGAATTCGTGTTCTGGACCATGTTATTATTGGCGCCTACCGCTATTTCAGCTTCGCGGACGAGGGGATGCTTTGAGGGGCGCGAGGCTTTGACTCCCCGCGGGACAAAGGGGTTTGGTGGGAAGCTCAACCTATGGACAGCTTGGATGACGTCTATTTCAACCTCCGTCTGCCCGGGGGCCGTCCGTTTCAGATCGTGGGGTTCGGAGAGAACGCCGTGGATCTGGTCTGCCGCGTCCCCCATTTTCCGGAGCACGACACCAAGGTACGAATGGAGCGCCTCCTTCGGATGGGAGGGGGACAGATCGCGACGGTCTGTTCGCTCTGTGCGCGGTTCGGGCTCAGGACCCGCTATGTGGGCCGAGTCGGTGACGACGACCTGGGCCGATTCATGCGGGAGGAGCTGGCGAAAGACCCCATGGATCTTGTCTTGGAGACGGTGCCGGGCGCGTTCAACCACCACTCCCTGATTATCGTTGATCGGCCGACGGGCGGACGCACCATCATCTGGGACCGGGACCCCCGCCTTCGATACCAGGAGGGGGAGCTGGACCGGAGCGGGCTGGTCGAGGGGCAGATCCTCCATCTCGACGGCAACGACCTGGCCGCTTCGGTACAAGCCGCTGGCTGGGCGCGGGAGGCCGGCATGAGGGTCTGTCTCGATATCGATCGGATACAACCGGGGATTGAGGCTCTGCTTCAGGCCACGGATTTCCTCATCGCCAGCCGGACCTTCGTCTCGGCTTTCGGCGGTCAGGCGGACTGGCGAATCAACCTGACGCGGGTGGCCGGCGCCTGTCCCGGTTTTGTCGCCGTTACGCGCGGAGACCGGGGAGCGGCGGCGCTGTGGGAAGGCGAGGTCTATGAGTTTCCCGCCTTCTCGGTGGAGGTGGTGGATTCAACGGGGGCGGGGGACATGTTTCACGGCGGCTTCCTCTACGGCGTCCTGCGGGGATGGTCCGTGGGCCGCTGCATGCGCTTCTCGAACGCCGCGGGCGCCCTGGCCTGCACTCAGTACGGCGCGCGGGCCTCGATACCCAGGCTGGAGTCGGTCCTGGAACTCGAGGAAACCGGCGAGCCCATCTACTCCCTCTCCTCCGGTTCGGCCGACTGACACCCGGGGAGGCATCGTTGATCGATCTCAGGAGCGACACTGTCACCCGTCCGACGCCGGAGATGCGTAAAGCCATGGCGGAGGCCGAGGTGGGGGACGATGTCTTTCGGGAAGATCCGACCGTCGCTCGGCTTCAGGAAAGGGCCGCCGAGCTTCTGGGTTTCGAGGCCGCCCTGTTCGTTCCTTCGGGCACCATGGGGAACCAGATCGCAGTCAAGCTGCACACCCGTCCCGGCCAGGAAGTAGTGACCGAGGCGCGGGCGCACATCTACAACTGG
This sequence comes from uncultured Acidobacteriota bacterium, assembly GCA_964422565.1. Lineage (GTDB taxonomy): Bacteria > Acidobacteriota > UBA6911 > RPQK01 > JAPXNP01 > CAYRCA01. The sequence continues at coordinate 2,431 of CAYRCA010000374.1, forward strand.
GAGATGGCCACGATGGCCGCCTTCTCCGGTTGCCTTGCCAGGCCGGTCGCGGCGCCTCGCGGTATTCTCACCTGGGAACTGATCGAGCCGGTGCTGAGTCCGCCGGTCTACTATCGGGCGCGGACGGGACTCGTCACGCTGGAGAACACACACAACATGGCGGGAGGCACCGTCATGACGGTCGGGGAGACCGAGGCGGTGGTGCGGGGCGCCCGTCGCCGGAGTCTTCCCGTCCATCTGGACGGCGCCCGGATCTTCAACGCCGGCGCCGCCTTGGGAGAGAGCGCGGCGCGTCTGGCGGCGGGGTGCGACAGCGTCATGTTCTGCCTTTCCAAGGGACTGGCGGCACCTGTGGGATCTCTTCTGCTGGGCTCACGGGATTTCGTTGAGGAGGCCTGGGTGGTTCGCAAGATGCTGGGGGGAGGAATGCGACAGGTGGGGGTCCTGGCTGCTGCCGGACTCGTGGCCCTGGAGACGATGCCGTCGCGGCTGGCGGAGGATCACGACAACGCCCGGCGACTCGCCCTCGGTCTGGCCGATCTGCCCGGCTGCGGGGTGGATCCGGAGTCGTTGCGGACCAACATCGTGATGCTGGATCTGGAGAAGCGTTCGAGCCGGGCCGTTCTGGAAGCCCTCCGCGGCGAGGGCGTCCTGGCCGTGGCCACCGGTCCGCGACAAGTGCGGTTCGTCACCCACAAGGACGTAACCCGGCGGGACGTCGACCGGGCTCTCGAAGCCGTTCGCCGGGTACTCGCGTAATCTCGACGCCGCGACTGCGGAGCGCGGACAATGGTACGCTCGACGCCGGATCCCGTCCGAACCGGGGATTGGTCCGTATGCCCACGTTCATCGCGCTACTCCGCGGCATTAATGTCGGCGGCCACAACAAGATTCCGATGTCGGAGCTTCGATCGCTGTGCGGCGAGATCGGCTGGGTTGACGTGCAAACCTATATTCAGAGCGGGAACCTGGTTTTCAGCGCCAGTGCCGCACCGGCGATTCTCGAGGGTGATCTCGAGCGTGCCGTCCAGCACCGCTTTGGGCTGTCGATCCATGTCATCGTTCGTTCGGCGACGGAGTGGGCGGCCTACGTTGAAGGCAACCCGTATCCCGACGCTTCCGAGAGGGAGCCGAACCTCGTGATGCTTGCCCTCTCGCAGGCCCCGCCGAAACAGGAGGCCTTGGAGGGGTTGCGCGCCCGCGCCGGCGGAGGCGAACGGATAGAATGGGCCGGCGACGCGCTCTGGATTCATTACGGAGGCGGTATGGCAAAGTCGAAACTCCTTCCGGGGCTGCTGGATCGGCTTGTCGGCTCCCCCGTGACCACGCGAAACTGGCGCACCGTGCTCAAGCTCGATGAGTTGGCGCGATATTCCTCGGCCCGAGAGTGAAATCGGCCGGTACCCGGAAAGTGGCCAACCGCAGCCGGCTGTCGAGGTGGTCTCGTGTTCCTTCAAGATTCTTGTCAAACAAACGTTTGTTTGATATTTTGAAGTTTCTTGTACGCAGGGAGGCGGGATTTGAGCGCGGCTGAAACCAGGGAAAGAATCCTCGACACGGCGGAACGGTTGTTCTCCGAAAAGGGTTTCTCGGCCACCTCGGTCCGCGCGATCACCACGCAGGCCCGGGTGAACCTGGCCTCTCTCAACTATCACTTCGGGTCCAAGAGCGCCTTGATCGACGCCGTCTTCGAAAGGCGCCTTCGGCCCCTGAACCTATCGCGGCTGCGGATGCTGGAAGAATGCGAAAGAGAGGCGGCGCCCGGAACTCCCGGTCTGGAGCGCCTGCTTGAATGTTTTCTCGGACCTCCGCTGCGCATGGTTCGCACCATGGATCAGGGTGGGGACAGATTCATGAGGTTGATGGGACGGACCCACAGCGAACCGGAGGACTTTTTTCGCACTCGCGTCGCCAAGCACTTTGTCGAGGTGTTTCAGCGATTCGACGCCGCGTTCGCCCGGGTTTTTCCGGAACTCCCCGAGGAGGAGAGGATCCTTCGCTTTCACTTCGTAATCGGCGCCATGGCCCATGTCCTGGCGCACAGCCTGACGGGAGCGTGGCGTCCGGATCGGGTGGGCGATCCCCGCGCCGCGAATACCGGGAATGTCGAGGAGGCGTTGCGGCGGCTGATTCACTTCTCCGCGGCGGGAATGCGGGCGCCCACCGCATGTCAACTGGGAGGACGGTCTTGAAGATTATCCTTCTCTTCCTTATTTGTTTCGCGCTTCTGGCGGGATGCCGCAGAGAACCTGTCCAGTTGCGCCATCCGCCGGATCTGACGCCGCCGGCGGGGTGGACCGCGGACGGCCCGGAACCCGGGGAGGTTGTCGCGGAATGGTGGGGAACCTTCGAGGATCCCACCCTGAACGATCTGGTCCGGCGGGTGGTGGAAGGGAACCACAACCTTCAAGCGGCCGCCGCCCGGGTTCAGGCGGCCGCCGCGCAGGCCCGCGTGGTGTCCGCCGACCTGCTGCCGGAAGTCGAGGCGTCGGACCAACTGGAGATCCT
>CAYRCA010000375.1:0-4934 GCA_964422565.1 uncultured Acidobacteriota bacterium
CAGCTGAACTTGAAAGGAGGTCCGTCGGCGGGACGGGTATTCGGCCAACTGTCGTTCCAGCCGGCGGATTCCGGGGTGATTGCCTCTCCCGGGAACGGCGCCGAAGTGGCGGTGGAACCAGGCGTGCCAATGTTCCGACAGCTCCACCGAAAACGAGACGCGGCAAATCCCGGACTCGCTCGCCGCCACCAGCAGTTCCCCCAAACCCGTCTCCAGTCGGCGGTACACCAGACCCGTCAAGTCCTCCTCCCGGTTTGGTCCATCCCCACACCGATCCTGAACTCAGCTACAATACTCCCGCAGTATGAAAACATACGGTCTGTTGATCGTCCTGGGTCTGCTCTTGCTGGCTCAGAGTCCGGCGGAGCGGGGCTTTGTGGAAAAATCGGTGGAGATCGACGGAACCGTCCACCGTTACCAGGTATTCGTTCCGGAGCGGTGGTCCCCACTGGAGAAGTGGCCGGTCATCCTCTTTCTGCACGGCGCCGGCGAGCGGGGCGCCGACGGTGAAGCTCAGACGCAGGTGGGTATCGGACCGGCGATCCGCCGGGACATGGCCGGCTTTCCGGCCATCGTGGTGATGCCCCAGTGCCGGCGAGGAGTCTGGTGGAACGACGAGACGATGGAGAAGCTCGCCCTCGGGACGCTGGAGGAGGCGATCGCGGAATATAACGGCGATCCAAACCGGCTCTACCTGACCGGCCTGTCCATGGGGGGCTACGGAACCTTCCATCTGGCCGCCGCCTATCCGGGGCGCTTCGCGGCACTAGTTCCCGTCTGTGGGGGGATCATCCCGCCCCACGTGCTGCGCCGCGAAGGGAACCCCGCCGACGAGGAGGGAGACCCCTATCGGCTTGCGGCCGCGAAAGTCGGCCCGACACCCACTTGGATCTTTCACGGCGAAGCCGACCCGGTGGTACCGGTGAGCGAGTCGCGTCGCATGGCCCGGGCCCTGGAGGAGGTGGGCGGCAGCGTCCGCTACACCGAGTACCAGGGGGTCGGCCATAACTCGTGGGACCTTGCCTACGCCGAACCCGGCCTCATCACCTGGATGCTCTCGCGGCGACGGTAGCCTTTACCTCGACGCCCGGGGGTTTTCGACCGACCATACGGCCCGGCGCCGTCCTGAAAAACGAGATTGGTGATCTGGGCCCGCTCGGGGGGTCGGGCCGACAGTGACCGTGCCGCGCTGATTCCGCCTCGGCGGTGACCTCCGGGGAGCAGTTCCCCTCGGTGACCGGCGAACGCGTCGACCCCGCGGGTTCCGGTCACGAATAGTACCCGCTCCCCTTCTCCTGGAGCGTCCGCATCACCTTTTGCATGTCGTCCCAGACCTCGCGCTTGGCGCCGGGATTGCGCAGCAGATAGGAGGGGTGGAAGGTGGGCATCAAGAGGGCGCCCCGATACTCGAAGTAGCGCCCGCGGAGCCGGGTGATAGGCTCCTGGGTCCGCAGAAGAGTCTGGGCGGCGTACTTCCCCAGCGCTACGACCACTACGGGTCGGACGGCTTCCACCTGCTTGAACAGGAAGGGTTCGCAGCAGGCCACCTCATCCGGCAGGGGATTCCGGTTCTCCGGGGGCCGGCACTTGAGGATGTTCGCGATGTAAACCTGGTCCCTCGTCAGCTTCATCGCTTCGATGATCCGGGTCAACAACTGCCCGGCTCGACCCACGAAGGGAAGACCTTGCAGGTCCTCGTCGGCCCCCGGCGCCTCGCCCACAAACATGAGGTCGGCCTTCGGGTTTCCCATCCCGAAAACGATGTTCTTGCGCCCCTCGTGCAGCCTGCAGCGGGTGCACTCGCCAAGTTCATGACGAATCGCTTCCAGCGCGCCCTCCGTCCCTTCCGGCCGGGAAAGGCCCACCGGCGAGGACGCTACACCCGACCCCCGTCCCACACGGGGGGCGGCCGCCGACTCCGCCTCGGGGGAAGCGGGGCCTGCCGAGGCCGTTCCGAGATCCAAGTGGGTGACTCCGATCTCGGCGAACAACGACAACTGGGCCAGCAACGCGGCCCGGAGGCGGTCCAGGGATTCGCGTCCCGTCATGGGGTGGTCCCGAGTATTCTGCCCACTCCGAGCTCGTCGAGCAGACGTTCGCGGTCCCGCCAGCCCGACTCAACCTTAACGTTCAGATCGAGGTAGATCTGGCGGACCTCCAGAAGCCGCTCGATCTCCTTGCGGGCCTCCACGCCAATCCGCTTGACCATCTGTCCCCCGCGTCCGATCACGATCTTCTTCTGCCCGTCCTTGTCCACCAGGATCGAAGCGGTGATCCGCACGAAACCCTCCTCGCGACGGGACTCGTCGAACTGTTCGATCAGGACCGCCGTCGAATAGGGCAGCTCCTGCCGGGTCCGCTCCAGAACCTTCTCGCGAATGAGCTCGGCAACCAGAAACCGCTCGCTCTGGTCGGTGACGAAGTCGGGAGGGTAGAGGGGCGCGCCTTCCGGAAGGGACTCGACTATCTTCTCCAACAGAAGGTCGACGTTGTCGCCCTTGAGGGCCGAGATCGGGATAATCTCGGCGTACCCCTCCTCCTGACTGTAACGCTCGATCTGAGGCAGGACCTTGGCCTTGTTGATGGCATCCATCTTGTTGAGGAGCAGGAGCCGCCGAGCCTCGGCCGACTTGACCAGGTCCAGGACGAACTGCTCGCCCCGACCGAACCTCTCGGAGGCGTCGACCATATGGAGAATCACGTCGACACCGCGCACGGCCTCGTAGACCTCGTCCATCATCCGCTCGTTCAGTCGATAGCCGGGTCGATGAATGCCGGGCGTGTCCACGAACACAAGCTGCGCCCCGGGCAGGTTCCGGACGCCGAGAACCCGCGAGCGGGTGGTCTGCGGCTTGTCGCTGACAATGGAGATCTTGAACCCGATAAGACGGTTCAGGAGGGTAGACTTGCCGACGTTGGGCCGGCCCAGCAGGGCTACGAATCCAGCCTTCATGGTTCGACCGGTCGAGACGAGGCCTCGAGAAAAGGTTCGGGTTGCTTCGGAAGAAATTCCTCGACGCGGTCCCAAAGGAGTTGGGCAACTTCATTCTTCGACAGCAGAGGATGGCGGACGATGTTCTCCCTCCGGTCGATGAACAGGACTCGATTGGTGTCCGAGTCGAAACCCGCGTCGGATTCGGAGATATCGTTGGCAACGACCAGATCCAGTGATTTTCGCCGCAGCTTTTCGGCGGCGTTGCGCTCCAGGTCTTCCGATTCAGCCGCAAAGCCGACCAGGATCTGGCCTTTCTTCCGGGCGGCGAGCTCCGCCAGAATGTCGCGGGTCGGCTCCAGATTCAGAGTCCAGACCCCGCGGTTCTTCTTCAGCTTTCGGGAAAGCCGCTGGGGAGGCCGGTAGTCCGACACCGCCGCGGCCTTGACGACGACGTGCATGTCCCCGTACAGGGAGAGGACGGCGTCGGCCATCTCGGCGGCGGAACGAACGCAAACCGCCTCCACCCCCTGGGGAAGGGGAAGCGACGTGGGGCCGGTGACCAGATACACGGAGGCGCCGCGCCGCGCCGCCTCCTTGGCGACCGCGTAGCCCATCCTGCCCGAGGATCGGTTGGAGACGAAGCGCACCGGATCGATGTCCTCGACGGTGGGGCCCGCCGTGACCAGCACCTTCAGACCCGCGAGACTACGACTCCGGCGCAGCAGCCGAAGGACTTCGGCCGCCACCCGCTCCGGATCCGCCAAGCGGCCTTCCCCATACTCCCCGCAGGCCTGGTAGCCCGCCCCCGGTTCCACCACCACCACCCCATCCCCCCGCAGAATCTCCAGGTTTCGGCGAGTCGCCGGATGACGCCACATCTCGACGTTCATTGCGGGCGCCACGACCACCGGAGTCGTGGTCGAAAGATAGAGGGTGCTCAGGAAGTCATCCCCGATACCGGACGAAAACTTGGCCAGAATATTGGCCGTTGCGGGGGCCACCAGCAACAGGTCGCTCCGCCGCGCCAAACTGATGTGTTCGATCTCCTCCGGGCGGGTGTTCCACATGTCGGAGACAACCCGGTTGCCCGAGAGCTTTTCCAGTGTCAGCGACCCGAGAAAGCGGGTCGCGGCGCGGGTCATGACCGGGAGTATCGTGACCCCCTCCAGCTGCAGCAGCCGCAGGATCAGAGCCGCCTTGTAGGCCGCGATACACCCGGTCACACCCAGGATGACCGTCATTCCTCCTCACCCTCCTCGGCCTCCTCTTCGAGGATCTCGAACTCGACCAGACCCAACTGGGTCTCCTTGATGGCGATGTGGGCCGGTTTCACGGACTTGACGTTGGTCTTCGGTGGGGCGCCATTCTGGAGCTGCTTGGCCCTCTCCGCCGCCACCAGAATGAAGCGGAATTTGCTATCGAAAATCTCTGGTATCTTTTGAACCATCCCTATGTAACCTCCTGTCGCGCTACGATACTGAATTGAGGTGGACGAAGCATCGGGTTCATTCTTGCGCGAACGTGCGCAGGATCTGTTCGGCCTGATTCTCCCGCCGCCTTACCCGGCACGTCGTCGCCCGGACAATGGCCTCGAGTTCGCCCACAGACTCCTCCAGATCCCGGTTTATGATAACGAAATCATACTCCCTATAGTATTGAATTTCGTTTCCGGCGGTTTCGAGCCGGCGTCGGATCACCTCCTCATGGTCCAGACTCCGACCCCGAAGCCGCGCCTCCAACTCCTGAAAAGAGGGAGGGAGGACAAAGACCGCTATCGAATCGAGTACCGCCGTTCGGACCTTGGAAGCTCCCTGGATGTCGATGTCCAGCAGAACATCGGCTCCAGCCTCCAACTCGGTCTCCACAAAGCCGCGGTCGGTCCCGTAATAGTTGCCGTACACTCGCGCCCACTCCAGAAACCGGCCCTCCCCGATCATCGCCTCGACCACATCCGCAATCAGAGTGACAAGACAATCGCATAGCGCAGAATGGCATAGAA
>CAYRCA010000376.1:0-4931 GCA_964422565.1 uncultured Acidobacteriota bacterium
TTGCTGGTCCGACGAATGGTCTTGCCGTAGACGGGGTGCCTCACCAGGCGGTCCACGGCGACCACGACCGATTTCTGCATGGCGTTGGACACCACCCGCCCCACCTTGGCCTTGGCATTCCGCCCCGCCGCCCGGGCCGCGCTCTCCTCAGGCTCCATTCCCCACTTCCTTTTCCGTCTGTACTGTCTTGACGCGGGCCAGATCCTTGCGGATCTGCCGAATCTTGTTTACGTTACTCAACTGGCCGGTCGCCTTCTGGAGCCGCAGCTTGAACAGCTGCTTGGACAACTCCAACTCCTCTCTGGCCAATTCCTCCAACGACATCTCGCGAATCTTCGAAGCCTTCATGATTCACCGAACCGCGCGACGAACTTCGTCCGAATGGGAAGCTTGTGCGCCGCAAGGCGCATGGCCTCGCGGGCGACCTCGACCGGCAGTCCCTCCATCTCGTACATAATGCGGCCGGGCTTCACCACGGCCACCCAACCCTCCGGCGCACCCTTTCCCTTGCCCATCCGGGTCTCCGCCGGCTTCTTGCTGACCGGTTTGTCGGGAAAGATGCGGATCCAGATCTTGCCGCCCCTCTTGGTGTAGCGGGTCATGGCGATACGGGCCGCCTCGATCTGCCGGTTGGTAATCCAGCCGGGCTCCAGCGCCTTCAGTCCGTACTGGCCGAAGTCGACCGTGTTTCCCGAGGTCGCCTTGCCCCGCATGCGCCCCTTCTGCCGCCTTCGATACTTGACTTTCTTCGGCATCAACATCGTTGTTCACTCCATTACCGGTCTACGGTCCGATCTCCGAAGATCTCACCCTTGTACACCCATACTTTGACGCCGACGACGCCATAGGTGGTGAAGGCCTCGGCCAGCCCGTAATCGATGTCGGCCCGCAGCGTGTGCAACGGCAGGCGCCCCTGCAGGTACCACTCCGAACGGGCGATCTCCGCTCCATTGAGCCGGCCCGCGCAGCAGACCTTGATTCCCCCGGCGCCGAAGCGCAGGGCCGTATCCACGGCCCGGCGCATGGCCCGCCGGAAGGCCACCCGCTTCTCCAACTGTTGGGCGATATTCTCCGCCACCAACTGAGAGTCCAGTTCGGGCTTATGGACCTCCTGAATATTGATGAAAACCTCCCGGCCGGTCTCTCGCTGCAGGTCGGCCTTGAGTCTTTCGATTTCACTGCCCTTGCGGCCGATAATGATACCCGGCCGCGAGGTGAAGATCATCACGGTCAGCTTGTTGGCGGCCCGTTCCGTCTCGATCCGGGAGATTCCGGCGTGATAGAAGCGTCTCTTCAGGAGGCTCTTGATTCGCAAGTCCTCATGCAACAACTCGCCGTAGTTCTTTTTGGCGAACCAGCGAGACTTCCAGGTTCGGTTCACCCCCAGTCGAAATCCGTAAGGATGCACTTTCTGACCCAAGCTCATTCCCTCCTAAGGCTCGTCCGAAATCCGGATCGTGACGTGGCTCTGCCGCCGGCGCTGGCGAAAGGCCCGTCCCATGGGCGCTGGCCGCAACCGAAATCGAGACTTCGTCGGGCCGAGATCGACATAGGCCTCTGTGACGAACATTTCCTCCACATCCGCCGTCGGCTCGACCTCCTCCGCGTTGGCGATGGCCGAACGCAGAACCTTCTGTATGAGTTTGGCGGATCGCTTGCGCGAGAAGCGCAGGATGGCCAGCGCCTCCTCCACCGTCTTGCCGCGAATCAGGTCGACCACCAGACGAGCCTTCTGGGGAGACCCCTTCAGATATTTCGCCGTTGCTTTCGCTTCCATGATTCCCGCCTCGCTACCTCAGCCTGGAGCCCCGCTCCGTCTTGCTCGTGTGTCCCTTGAAACTGCGGGTCGGAGCAAACTCCCCCATCTTGTGCCCGACCATGTTCTCCGTGATGTAGATCGGGATGAACTTCTTGCCGTTGTGGACGGCGATGGTCATACCCACCATCTCCGGAATGATCGTCGACCGACGGGACCAAGTCTTGATCACGGTCCGCTCCGTCGTCTCGACCGAACGAGCGACCTTTCTCAAAAGGTGTTCGTCGATGAAGGGGCCTTTCTTCAGTGATCGCGGCATGCCTATCTCCTCTTGCTCCGTCGTCGAACGATGAACCGCTCCGTTCGCTTGTTCTTTCGAGTCCGATATCCCTTGGTCTTCCATCCCCAGGGCGAGCAGGGATGTCGACCGCCGGAGGTTCTTCCCTCGCCGCCCCCCATGGGGTGATCGACCGGGTTCATGGCGACCCCGCGGACCTTGGGACGGCGCCCCCGCCACCGATTGGCGCCGGCCTTCCCGAAGGAAACGTTCTCATGATCCGCGTTCCCCACCTGACCGACGGTGGCCCGGCAGAGGATGTGCACCCTGCGCACCTCGCCCGAGGGAAGCTTCACCTGGGCGTAATCGCCCTCCTTGGCCACCAACTGGGCCGACGTCCCGGCGCCGCGGGCCAGTTGGCCCCCTCTGCCCCGCACCAACTCCACATTGTGGATGGTGGTTCCCACGGGGATGTGCACCATCGGCAGGCAATTGCCGGCCACGATATCGGACCCCGGACCCGAGATCACGGTGTCACCCGGCTTCAGCCCGTCCGCGGCCAGGATATATCGCTTCTCGCCGTCTACGTAATGCAACCGGGCCAGATGCGCGCCCCGGTTCGGATCGTACTCGATGGCCGCCACCTTGGCGGGCACGCCGTCCTTGGTCCGTTTGAAATCGACGATGCGATACCGACGCTTGTGCCCGCCGCCACGCCGGCGAACCGAGATCTGCCCGTCCTTGCCGCGGCCGCTGATCCGTTTCTTGCCGACCGTCAGGGCCTTGAGCGGCTCTATCCGGGCGACTTCGCCGGAGGACTTCACCGTGCGGAAGCGCGTGCCGGGAGACGTCGGTTTATAGCTCTTGATTGCCATGGTCAGACACCTTCGAAGAATTCAATGGTTTGCCCCGGCTTCAGGGTCACCCAAGCCTTCTTCCACCCGGGCCGGCGCCCCTGAAAACGCCCTTGCCGTTTCAGCTTCCCCTGAAAGCGGGCGGTTCTCACCTGGTCCACCTTGACGCTGAAGACGGTCTCGACCGCCTCCTTGATCTGGTACTTGTTGGCATCCAGTCGCACCTGCAGCGCCACAACCTGCCGTTCACCCTCTTCCGACCGAGCCGTGCTCTTCTCCGTGATGTGGGGAAAGCGAATAATCTCATAGACGCTCATCGCTGCAGCACCTCCTGCAACTCCAGGACGGCCCGACGAGAGATCATCAGGACGTCGAAGTTGACCAGGTCGTAGACGTTGACGCCGTCCGCCGGAACCATCTTGACCCTCGAGACGTTGCGCGAACCCAGATACAGATTTCGGTTCTCGCGGCTGTCGACCATCAGCACCTTGTCGCCCAAGTCCAGGGATTCGATCCACTTGAGAAAGTCCCGGGTGCGATGGGTCTCCAGAGACAGATCCTCAAATACCCTCAGTCGGTCGTTCCTCAGCTTGTCGCTCAGAACGAGTTTCACGGCGCCCCGACGCTTCTTCTTGGGCAGCGCCTGGGAATGATCGCGGGGCTGGGGGCCGTGCACGGTGCCGCCGCCTCGCCACAGCGGGCTGCGAATCGAGCCGACGCGGGCTCGCCCCGTGCCCTTCTGACGCCAGGGCTTGCGTCCACTGCCCCTCACCTCCGAACGGGTCTTCACGGCGTGGGTTCCCTTGCGCCGGCCGGCCAGGAACGCCGTCACCGCTTCCCACACCAACGTCGGGCTCGCCTCGTAGTTGAAAACCTCGTCGGCCAACTCGAGCGTGCCCACAACCTCGTTCCGCAAGTTCCTCACTTCCACTTCAGCCATGGCCAGTCTCTCCTAATCCCGGTCGGAACGCGTGACGAGCAGGTAACCCCCGCGGGCCCCCGGAACCGAACCCTTGACCAAAAGCAGGTTGTTCTCCCCATCCACGCCCACAACCCGCAGGCGACGAATCTTCACCCGGTTGTTTCCCATCCGGCCTGCGGCCCGCATGCCCTTCTTGACCCGGCTCGGGTAGGCGCTGGCGCCGATCGAGCCGGGCGCGCGGTGGAACATGGATCCATGGGTGGCCCGACCTCCACGGAAACCGTGACGCCTGACGACGCCCTGGAAGCCGCGGCCCTTCACGCGGCCGGCGACGTCGACGTAATCATTGACCGCAAAGACGTCCTGCACCAGGACCCGGTCGCCGACCCCGGCCTTGCCTTCTCCCGCCGAACGGCAGGCGAACTCCTTCAGGGGCCTTGCGGGGGGCACTCCGGCCTTCTTGAAGTGTCCTTCTTGAGGCTTGGTCACCCGAACCTTCCGCGCGGGATCCACAAAGCCCAACTGTAGCCGCCCGACACCGTTCACTTCCCTCCTCTCGACGACGACACAGGGGCCGGCCTGAATGACGGTGACCGGCACCGCCGCCCCACCCTCGTCGAAAACCTGGGTCATGCCCAGTTTCTTACCAATCAAACCTTCAACCATCGTCTAGTCCTTCTCTGCGCCGAAAGCCTTGATCTCGACGTCGATGGCGGCCGGCAGGTCCAGCTTCATCAGGGCGTCGACCGTCTGCGGAGTCGGCTCCAGAATATCCACCAGCCGCTTGTGGGTCCGCATCTCGAACTGCTCCCGCGACTTCTTGTCCACGTGGGGAGAGCGGAGCACGGTATAGCGGCTGATCTTGGTGGGCAGAGGGATGGGACCCGACACCCGCGCCCCCGTTCGCCGGGCGATCTCCACGATCTCCCGGGTCGATTGGTCGAGAACCTGGTGATCGTAAGCCTTGAGCCGAATTCTGATTTTCTCGTCGATCATCGAGTTTCCTACTGAATGATGTCCGTAATGGTGCCGGCGCCCACCGTGCGGCCGCCTTCCCGGATGGCGAACCGCAACCCCCTCTCCATCGCGATGGGCGTGATCAGCTCCACCTCCATCGACACG
>CAYRCA010000377.1:0-4929 GCA_964422565.1 uncultured Acidobacteriota bacterium
TGCTTGCCCTTGTCCGCCATGATCGCCACCCCGATCTTCGGCTATATGGTGGATCGGGTCGGCCGTCGCTCCTTCTTCATGACCGCGGGTTCGCTGCTTCTTTTGCCTCTTTTTCTCATGGTGACCTATCTTCCCCCGGGTTTCGAGCTCCCGCTTTGGTTACCCTTCTTCGGGAGCTTCTCGGTGCCGATCACGCTCTTTGTCGTGATGGTGTTACTGGGAATCTCGTTTTCCCTGATTCCCGCCGTCATGTGGCCGGCCGTCGCCTACATCATCGAGCAGCGACGGTTGGGTTCGGCCTACGCCATGATGACCCTTTTTCAGCAGGTGGGGATGGCCGCGATTCCCTGGCTCATCGGGTGGACGAACGACGCCTTCCAAGCCGGTCCCGACAACCCGGCCGGTTACGCGCCCGGCATGTGGATCTTCACAGCTCTGGCCAGCCTGGGGTTGCTCTTCTCGTTTCTCTTGTGGCGAACGGAGAAGGGTCCCGGAGCACACGGGCTCGAGACGATCACCGTCAAGAGCCGGTGATCGGTTGACGGGCCCGGGGGCGCGCTCACACCGGGGTCCCCGCAACACGTTGAGTCCAGCTTAGAGTATCGAGGTAGATCTCGGGTAGTTCCGACTCTGGTAGGCGCAACCTCCGGCACAGCTCGAAGGCCTGGTCCCATTCGGCCTTCTCGTAACTGGAGACCAACTCAAGGAGGTAGTACAACTCGCCCTCCCGCTCGAGAAGGGCCCGTCGAACGGAATCAGAGAGGGCCAGGGACTCGATCACTTCCCCCAACGGGACGTCCAGCATCGCGTCCAGCAGGGAAAGAGACCCCACCAGGAAGCACTCGAGCTCGGTCGCCCCGATGTCGACCCTGCGGCCCAGCAACTCGCAGAATCGGCCGCGCACGCAGGACGCAGTGGCCAATTCCTCGGGCTTACCCTGAACCAGTTCGGTCAGAGCGACAAGGGAGAGCCACTTTCGAACCTGATCCTCGCCAAGAAGCAGGAGGGCCCGTTGGACCGACTCGATCTTCCGGCTCCAGGGAAAAGCCGCCGCGTTGATGAAGCGCAGGAGCTTCGTGGTGAGAGAGACGTCGCTCTTGATCAGCTCCTCCACTCGGCTGAACTTGAGAGTGGGACCGTGGGCTTCCCTGAGGAGCCTTACATAAGGAGCTTTCGCTGCGGGCAGGGACGGACGGGTGAGAACCACCGGCCGACTGAAGAAGTACCCTTGAAACAGGCTGAATCCCAAGGCTCGCGCCTCCTGAAACTGGCCGTGGTTTTCGACCTTCTCGGCCAGCAATGCCAGGGAGGGGTTGCCCAAGGTCAAGAGATCGGAGACCAGTTGCCGGCGACTCCCGGGTCGAGTGAGCAGGAAGTCGACCTTGACGATGTCGGCCAGTTGCAGCAATTCGCGATAGCCGGCCGTATCGACGAAGTCATCCAGCGCCAGGCGGTAACCCGCGTCCTTCAAGTTGATCGCCGCCTCTAGAACGGCAGGATCGGGGACGACGTCTTCCAGAATTTCCACGACCGTCAGATCGGCCGGGAGGATCGTCGCGGTACCCTCGAGTAGAAGGCTTCTCGAGAAATTGATGAAGGCCGGCTTGCCGCCCGTGACCTGTTCCAGTCCGATCTGGAGGAAGCTGGTCGTGATGACCTGTGACGTGGCGGTCTTTGGGTCGACAATATGGGCGGTCGAGTCCTTGCTGGAGGCGCGGAAGAGCAACTCGTAGGCGACGACTCTCTGTGCCCGGTCGAAAATGGGCTGACGAGCGACAAAAACCCGAGTCCCTCTTGTCCGGGCCGGTAACCCCTGGAACCCCTCGTTCAAGATTCGATCCCGTCCGGCAGGCTCCCGGCGTTCCGGCCGCGCGATCGGGTCCCCCGGAAAGGCCGCCGTCCGCGACCGACGGCCGGTCTCAACACACAGGCCCTCCCCTGCGGGTTCAGCCCGCAAACCCCATTCTTCCTGTTCCGACGACGCCCAGTCACAGTCATCTCCCCCCGGGGTGCCGCGCGTTCGGCACTGACCGCCGCAGCCAAGCCATGGCCGCCACCGTTGCCGACCGCCTAGTCCCCGGCCGCGTACTCATTCAGCGCCTCAGCGTCGAGGATCTCCACAACGCGGCCCCTCTTGTGGATCAGGCCGAGTCGCTGCAGCTTGGTGAAGGCCCGCGAAACCACCTCGCGCACGGTGCCGATCGAATCGGCGATCTCCTGATTGGTGTGCCGCAATTCCACCAGTTCGGCCCCGGCGGGGCGCGCCTGCGCCAGATATTGTGCCAGACGTTGGCTGACGTCGAGCAGCGAGAGATGCTCCACCATGCCGGTCGCCTTGCGCAGCCGCCTCGACAGAACCCGAAGCGCGGAAAGGGCCACCTCGGGCTGTCGAAGACAAAAGCCCCGGACGACCTCCTTGGGAAAGAACAGAAGCTCGGAGTCCTCGACGGCCATCACCGACGAGGGGTAGGGGCCGTCGTCAAAAACAGCGACTTCGGGGAAAGTCGAGGCGGGGGCGTCCTCGTGGATGACCTGCTCGCGGCCGTCCGCTCCGTGTCGAATCGCCCGGGTACGTCCCGCGACCACCACATAGAGTCCTAGAGAGGCGTCTCCGGTGGAAAAGAGAAGCTCCCCCGCCTTCACTTCCACCCGGCGGGCGTGAGTCATGAGTTCGCGCAACGCGGGTTCGTCTGCGCCGGCGAAAAGCTCGGTTCGCATCAGGATCCGGACTCCCGGTTCCCTGTCTTCTTTCCGACTCGGCACCATGGGTCTGAGTTTAGCCGAGACCGGGGAATTCGGGTACTCCCACGAAGAACCTCCTTCCCGAAACTCGAAACCCGCAACCCGGTGGGACCGTGCCCAAAGTTTGCCCGCGAGCATCCAACTCCGGCCCACTCGGAAACCTGAATTGGGCGGCTCCTCCGCGCTCCCTGGATTGAGTCCACGCCTTGTCGACTTCTCGGATATGATCGGACCATGCCCGCACGCCAGATTCTGGAAGCGGCGAAACGTCTGGAACCGATTGAGCGCGCGGAGCTGCCGGAGCAGCTGTTTGCCACGTTCGAGGCTACGGATCCCTCCATCGACGCCGCTTGGGCGGCTGAAGTCGAAGAACGCCTGACGGCGTATCAGGCGGGTGAAATCCATGCCCTTCAGGCTTCCAGCCGGTCACGAGGGGAGGGACGACGGGCTTCCAGCCGGTCGCGAGGGGGAGACAACGGGCTTCCAGCCGGTCGCCGGCGGGTCTCGGTTGGTCCTTCTCCGCGTTCCCGCCGAACCCGCGGCGACAGGTTAACCTTCGACCCGGTTGTCGGCCGCCCATGCCCGGCAAGAGCTCCTTCGATGAATCTTCCCGATAAGCCACGTAGCAAAGCTGACGAAGGGCTCCGCCCGCCCGCCTGACCTGCACACTGTCTCTCCAGAAAAGGGGGACCCAGCCGGAAAACCGGGGTCGCTCCAGCTCAGGTCCGGATGTGCTCCCGGTAGGCGTCGGCGATCCGGGCAATCCCCTCCTCGGTTTCCTCCGGAGGGTGGGCCGGGAAGGTCAGCCGGAAGAACACCCCGCCATAACGCTTCAAGTCGTCCTCCTTCCATCCGGGAGCGAAAACGCTCGCGGACGCGAGCAGGACCCCGCGCCTTTTGGCCCGCTCGACGAACTCCCGGTCGTCGGTGACCCCGGGCAGCCGGATTCCCAGGAAGAATCCCCCCGTCAGCCGAGGCGCATCGACCGAGGGAAGATGGGTTTCCACCGCCCGGTTCATGGCCTCCATCCTGGGCCGGTAGAGTTCCCGCAGATAAGCGAGGTGACGGTCGTAGAAACCCGACTCGATCATAAGGTGGATGGCGGCCTGAGTGGGGTAGTTGGGATTCAGTCGGGTGTCGGCCACCACCGGGGTCAGGGCTTCGAGGACCGGAGGCGGCAGGATACCGAAGCCGCACTTGGTGCCCGGAGAAAGAGTCTTGGTGAAGGACCCCAGTAAACAGGTGGTGTCGGGAAAGTGGTCGAGATCCAGCGGCGGATTCAGGTGTCCGTCGTACCGCAGCTCGAAATAGGCCAGATCCAGTACATGGAGAGTGCCCGCCTCCGCGCAAATATCGGCGGCGGCTTCCATGTTTTCCGCCGAAACGGTGAGGCCCGTGGGGCTCTGATGGTAGGCCACCTGATAGAATACATCGACGTCGCCCGCCTTGACCGCTTCCCTGAGCGCCTCCAGATCCACCCCGTCCTCGCCGAGGGGGATGCCGAGGGTTTGATGCCCGTGTCGGCCGATATCGGCCAGAACGCGGTCATACGTTAACGCCTCCGTGGCCACCCGGCGGCTCCGGGGCAAGGACTTCAGGAGCAGCGAAAAGGTCTCCATGCCGCCGTTGGAGCAAATCACCCGGGCCTGAGGGTCTCCGCCCGCGCCCAGACGTTCGAGCAGGGTTCGCTTCAGCGGGACAAATCCGTTGAAGTCGGTCAGCCCCGGAGTCTGATATTGGATGACTCGCCCGCCATAGTCCTGCATCACCCGGGCGTAGGACTCGGCGAACGCCTCCGCCACCGGTTCCAGGGCTTCGTCCGCGGGAACACCCCGCAGGAAATTGATCTTTCCGTCCATATGGGTCACCTCTTTGCCGTGAGAGAAAAGCCGGAATAGGATAACGGAATCGGCCATCCCGGGGGAACCGGACAGTTCGAGGCGCCCCCCCCTCAACCGCGCCGCTCAGTCGCCCACCGGGAAGGGATGGAGTTCGGCCGCCAGAGTATCGACGACCGAACCAAACGTGTGGTGAGTCAAGACGGGGGCCAGGACGATGAGCAGCACGCCGGCGGCGCCCAAGCCGACCGAGATCCAGTCGGCCCTGCCCCAGCGGCCGCCCCAACGTCCCCAGACGCCCCGTCCCGGTTGAGCGACCAGCCCGTTGCGCCGCTTCTCGGCAACTCGG
>CAYRCA010000378.1:0-4927 GCA_964422565.1 uncultured Acidobacteriota bacterium
AGCTTCTGCAGCAATCGGAGTTGATCCGTCTGGCCGAGAAGACGTCACAGGCTCTGGTGGTCGAGGCGGCGACAAACATCCTCGGCGATCTGCGCGAACGGATCACCCGGGGATCCGTCGACCCGGCGGAACTGGAAAGCATAGTCGCCCAAGTCCCCGGTGAAATCTCAAGGTGGGTCGAGTCGGAACTCTCACCCTCCCTCAGGCCGGTCGTCAACGCTACCGGTGTCGTGGTCTACACCAACGCGGGTCGCGCCCCGATGGCGCCCCAAGTGCTGGACGACCTGCAACAGGTGGGAGGTCGGTATACCAATCTCGAGTACGATCTGAACGGGGGAAGGCGGGGACATCGGGACCAGCACTTCGAAGAGCGAACCCGGCGCCTCTTGCGGTGTGAGGGCGCCACCGTCTGCAACAACGCGGCGGCGGCCCTGCTGCTGATCCTCAATACCTTCGCTCTGGGGCGAAAGGTACTGGTGTCGCGCGGCGAGTTGATCGAAATCGGCGGGTCCTTCCGTTTGCCCGACGTCATGGAGAAGAGTGGGGCGCTTCTTCGGGAGGTGGGCACCACAAACAAGACGCGGGCGACCGATTACTTGGACGCCGCCGACGCGGAGACCGCTCTGATCCTGCGGGTCCATCCGAGCAACTACCGGATCGTCGGATTCACCCATCGTCCCGGTCTGACCGAGATGGTGGACGTCGCCCGCCGGACCGGCGTGCCGCTGGTCCACGATGTGGGGAGCGGCCGCCTGTTCCCCACCGGCCACAGCTTCCTGGGCGACGAACCGACGGTTTCGGATTCGCTGAAGGCCGGCGTGGACCTGGTCTGCTTCAGCGGGGACAAGCTTCTGGGGGGACCGCAGGCCGGCCTCATTCTAGGCCGCGGAGACTTGGTGCGGAAGGTCCGCCGGAATCCCCTGATGCGGGCTTTGCGGGTGGACAAACTGGTTTACGCGGCCCTGGAGCGGACCCTGATCGAGTACCGCGGGGACAGGTTCCTCCGAACGCTTCCCGTCTGGCGGATGCTTTCCCTGACCGTCGAGGAGATCGGCGTTCGGGCCGAGAACCTGCGGACCTCCCTGGCGGGCGGGTCTCTGGTGATCGACGTCGTGGAGGGGTATTCCCTGCCCGGCGGAGGATCGGCGCCGGAGGAACGGATCCCCACACGCCTGCTGGCGCTCTCCTCCCCCCATCTTTCCCCCGACCGACTGGCGGCGGCGCTGCGCGCCTTTCGAATTCCCATTCTGTGTCGGATTGATGGAGACCGGGTTCTCATCGACCTGCGCACGGTCTTCCCCGATCAGGACGAAATCCTTCTCGAGGCCCTGGCGACGCTGAACTCCGTCGACGGCCCGTCGCCCGGGTGAACCCCCCCTTTGATCCTTTCCGCTCCGTCCGCAACCGGCGGATCAACTCGAGCGGAATCCCGCCGACATTCCCCGGAGTCCACTCGCCTCGCCGAAGTCGCCGACCCCTGGGCCGGGACAACTCCAACGCGCTATGATGATGCACATGATTTCCAGGCTCTTCGCCGTGCTGCTGACGTCTCTGCCGACTCTGGGTGCGCTGCCCGCCCAGGAGGAAGGTCGGAGCCAGCCCGAGATTCGGCTCTTTTCACCCCAGGAGACGGTGAAACAGGTCCGCCAGGTTCGCGTCCTCTTCTCCCACCCCATGGTGGCTTTTGGAGACCCGGAGGCGATCGGCGCGCCCTTCGACATCGACTGTCCCGCAACCGGCTCTGGAAAGTGGCTCGATCCTCAAAACTGGGTCTACGACTTCGACGAGGACCTGCCCTCGGGCCTTCGCTGCCGTTTCGACCTGCGCCCCGATCTCGGGACGCTGGAGGGCCTGCAGATCTCCGGCGAAAAGAGCTTCGAGTTCGACACTGGCGGCCCGGCTGTCCTGAGTTCGGTTCCCTACGCGTCCTCCGAGTCGGTCGACGAGGCGCAGATCTTCATCCTGCAAACCGACGGCCCGGTCTCGATGGAATCGGTCCTGGACCACGTCTACTTCGTGGTGGACGGCATCGCCAGCACGGTGGGCGTGGATGTTGTCACGGGCGCGGACCGCCGGGACGTGCTGGACACCGACCATTACTTCAGCCAACTCCCCGAGGATCGCGTGCTCTTGCTACGGGCCCGACAGGTCTTCCCCGCCGAGGCCCGGGTCCGGCTGGTCTGGGGACGCGGGACGGCCTCGACAACAGGAGTTCGAACCGACCAGGACCAAGTCCTGGACTTCCGGGTGCGGACCCGGTTCACGGCCCAGTTCTCCTGCGAGCGGATCAACCCCGACCGGGACTGTATCCCACTGACCGACATGTGGTTGGACTTCTCGGCGTCGGTCCCGGTGGAGCGGTTGCGGGGCGCCCGGCTCCGGGGCCCCGAGGATCGCTTATGGGAGGGCGAGTGGGGTAGGGAGGAGTACACCGGCCGGATCACCTTCAAGGGTCCCTTCCCTCCCGAGTCCGAGTTCCTGGTGGAACTCCCTTCCGGCCTCCTGGACGACGCCGACCGGGAGTTGGTCAACGCCGGTCGGTTTCCATTGCGGGTGCGTACCGAGGATTATCCTCCTCTTGCCAAGTTCGCCGCGCCCTTCGGAATCATCGAGTCGGCCGATCCGGTCCTGCCGGTCACGGTGCGCAACCTCGAGCCCGAGCTGCGGCTCCACAGCCTCTCGGTGGAGGGGCCCCCGGTGATGCTGGGGTCGCGGTTGAGGGTGCCGGGCAGCGAGGCGCTCCAGATCCTCGACTGGCTGAGGCGGGTGTCCACCGCCCAACGAAGCCGGGAAGACCGGGAGAGTTCCCTGTTCGCCGCCACCGTGGTCCAGCCCGAGCGCTTCTCGCTTCCCCGCCCGGGCGCGGAGAAAGCCTTCGAAGTCATAGGAATTCCCCTCGATCGGCCAGGCTTCTACGTCGTCGAACTCGAGAGCGAGATCCTGGGAGCTTCTCTTCTAGACAAGCCGGACCCCATGTACGTGTCGACAGCCGCCTTGGTCACCGACCTCGGAATACACCTGAAATGGGGTGCCGAGAGTTCGTTGGTCTGGGTTACCCGACTCTCCTCGGCGCAACCGGTGGCGGGCGCCGACGTCGAGATTCGCGACTGCGAGGGCTCGCTGTTGTGGGAAGGCCACACCGACGAGGACGGGATCGCCCTCACCGCCGGTCTGCCCAACCCCAACCACGCTCCCCAGTGCTCGTGGGGCCGGCTGGAGGGAGGTCTGTTCGTGATGGCCCGCTCCGGCAACGACATGAGCTTCGTCCACTCCGACTGGAGCGAGGGGATCGAGCCTTGGCGGTTCCGCCTACCCACGGAGTACGACTTCAGCCTGGTCAACGCGCACACGGTCTTCGACCGCACCCTCTTCCGGGCCGGCGAGACGGTTCACATGAAGCACGTTCTCCGCCGGCGGACGACGGGAGGCTTCGGCGAGGTCCGGCCGGACGAGAGGCCGACCACCCTGGTGGTCACCCATCAGGGAACCTGGCGGGAATACACCCGGCCCCTGGAGTGGGAGGAGGGGGGGATTGCGGAAAGCCTATGGGAGATTCCCCGCGAAGCCCGGCTCGGGGGCTATTCCGTGAGGCTGAGGGATCAGGAGGGTCGGGAGTGGGGATCGGGCTTCTTCAGAGTCGAGGAGTTCAAGGTCCCCCTGATGCGGGCGTCCATCCACACCGGCGAAGAACCCCTGGTCAACCCGGACATCATCCCCATCCACGTATCCGTGGAGTATCTGGCGGGCGGCCCGGCCCGTCTTCTGTCGGCGGTCTTGCGACACCAGGTGGAACTGAGCGGCACCGCGTCCTTTGACGAGTTCGAGGGCGTCGCCTTCGCCAACGGCCGGGTAGAGGAGGGGATCGTCCGCTCCGGCGAGCGGGAGGCCCCGGAACGGCCCCTGGAGCGGGTGGAACTCACCCTGGACGATTTCGGCGGCGCCGTCGTCCCCCTGCCGAAACTGCGGGAGCTAGACCGTCTTGCCCGGATCGTCGCCGAGCTCGAGTTTCACGACCCGGTGGGAGAAGTGCAGACGGTCGCCTCCCGGATTCCCGTCTGGCCCGCGACCCACCTGGTGGGTATCCAGGCGGAGAGCTGGATGCAGAGACAGGAGGCGGTCAGCTTCCAGGTGGCTGCGGTGAGCCCCGAGGGAGAGACTTGGCCCAACCACTGGGTCAGCGTAGATCTTTACGAGCGCAAGCACTACTCCCACCGCAAGCGTCTCGTGGGCGGGTTCTACTCCTACGAGCACGTGACGGAGACCCGTCGGCTGGGAACTGTCTGCGAGGGATACACCGACGACGAAGGCATGGTGGAGTGCCGCGTCGAGTCCCCCGTTTCGGGCCAAGTGATTCTGGTGGCCTCAATCCGGGATCCCTACGGGAGCGTCTGTTACGCCAACCGCACGCTGTGGCTGGCCGGGGGCGACGACTGGTGGTTCGAGGCGAACGACCACGATCGCATCGACCTGATTCCGGAGACGGAGCGCTACGATCCGGGCGAGACGGCGCGGTTCCAGGTCCGGATGCCCTTTCGCCAGGCGACGGCCCTGGTGACCGTCGAGCGGGAGGGGATCATCGAGTCCTTCGTCACCACGCTGCGGGGGGAGGAAAGTATCCTGGAGATACCGGTGCGAGAGGGCTTCGCCCCCAATGTTTTCGTCTCCGCCCTCCTGGTGCGCGGCCGGGTAGCGGGAAGCCCACCCACGGCCCTGGTGGACCTGGCGAAGCCGGCTTATAAGCTCGGTATAGGCGAGATCAGGGTGGGCTGGGAGGGCCACGAGCTCAAGGTCCGGGTCCGGAGCGATCGCTCCGTCTACCGCGTCCGTGAGCGCGCTCGCGTGATGGTGGAGGTTTCCACCGCCGGGGGCGCGCCGCCCCGGGGCCATGCCGAACTGGCCGTGGCCGCCGTCGACGAGGGCCTGCTGG
>CAYRCA010000379.1:0-4899 GCA_964422565.1 uncultured Acidobacteriota bacterium
GCGATCGCGGGCGCGCCGTAGCTGGCGACCATCGCCGTTACCAGGTCGTTGACAGCGTGGCTAAGTCGCATGGCGTTGTCGGTACCGAAGCGTGACAGGGATTAGTCAACGTCGAGTTCTCTGAGATGGCCGCGGTCCGAGCCGCGGGACTTACGCGTCAAATGATGGCCTACTCCGGCGAGGGTCTAACCATCATCGAGGAACTGAGCCTCAACGCGTTGGTCGAAGAGGTGGCTCACTCGCCGCAAGGGGCGATTGCGGGACAGGCGTCGCTTCAGCTTTGCCTCGCAGAGGACCTGCCCCCGATGCAGGGAGATCCCGGTCAGATCCGGCAGGTCTTGACGAGCTTGATTGCCAACGCGTCCGAAGCGATCGGAGACCGGAGCGGGATCATCACCGTTCGCACCGGCCTTCTTCACGCGGCCGGCAACTCCGACGCCGCGCCCCATTGGGATGACGCGCAGTTAGGTGACTGCGTGGCGCTGGAGGTCTCCGATACCGGATGCGGGATGGCGCCGGACGTTCAGCGGAAGATCTTCGACCCCTTCTACACGACGAAGTTTACGGGGAGAGGGCTCGGCTTGGCGGCGGTCCTGGGAATCGTGCGCGGGCACCATGGCGACATCAAGGTTCACAGCGAGGTCGGCAAGGGGACGACTGTCAAGATCCTCTTCCCGGTCGACTCGCGGGACGTGCCGCCCCCCCGGGTGGAATCCGCTCGGCCCGCTCAAGCGTGGAACAACCAAGGCATGTTCCTCGTGGTGGACGATGAGGAGATGGTCCGCAGCCTGGTGAAGATGAGGCTGGAAAGGGAGGGGTTCAGCGTACTGGTGGCCGGCGACGGAGAGGTCGGAGTCCAGCTGTTTCGGCAGCACTCGGATCAGATCGTCGGCGTATTGCTGGATCTGGTCATGCCTCGCATGAATGGGGAGGAGGCGCTGCGGGAGATGCGGCGGATTCGCCCCGACGTGCGCGTAATCGTCGCCAGCGGGTATTCCGAGAGGGAGGCGGTCGACCGGTTTGTGGACGGAGGTCTGGCCGGTTTCCTTCAAAAACCCTTTCGACTCGACCGCCTCATGGAGGAGGTTCGCCAAGTTGTGGGGAGTTCGCCTCGCTACACCCAGTAACTGAGAATTCTCAGCCGATCACCGTCGGACGGGGTTGTCTGTTCTGTCGGCCGGTCGCTTCGCGCAACCAACGGCGCCGGCGACACTGATATCCCGCACCATAGTCGCCCTTCCGGCTCCGCGCCGCCACCCGTTCAGGGCCCAGTGGAACTCCGGCGGCCGGCGACACGATCCCTCGGTCATGCCCGTGAGGTAGAATAGCGACTTCGGCGGCGGGCCGATTCGCACCCTTTCGTCGTCCAAGCCGATCGCCGGAGAAGCTTCGATGAGGAGAATTGCACTTTCCGCCTGGCTATTCCCGGCGCTGGTTCTGGTCGCCTGCGGCGTTCCCGAGGTCCCGGACGCCGAGGGACTCGAGGATCCCCGGGTTGTCCTGGATACCTCCCGGGGAGAAATCGTGGTTCGCCTTCTGTTCGACCAAGCGCCCCGGAACGCGGAGAACTTCCTGAGATTGTGCGAGAGCGGATACTACGACCAGACCTATTTCCACCGCGTGGCGCCCGGCTACCTGATCCAGGGAGGCGATCCCAACACTCGAGACGGCGATCCCGACACCGACGGTTACGGCGGACGCCCCCACGGCAGCCCGCCCCAGTCGCCGCCCCTCGAGGTCGGCGACCTGAGCCATCTGCGGGGCAAGGTGTCGATGGCCCGGGGACACGGGCTCGATAGCGCCGGCAGTCAGTTCTTCATCATGCTCGGCGACGATCCCTCGCTGGACGGGGAGTACACGGTTTTCGGTGAAGTCCTGGAGGGCCTCGACGTGGCCGACGCGATCGGCGACGCGTCGGGACGGCCCTATCCGGAGGTCGGGGGATTCAATCCCGACGAACCCCAGTACCTCCTGTGCTGTCGTCTTGCCGGGCGGGACCGCTCCGACCACACCCACCAAAGGACGGGCGGGACCGAGGAATGAAGGCGCGGAATCCGGTTCTGGCGCTGTTGATCTGGCTCGTCTTGGCGGCGGCGCCCTGGGGGGCGCGGGAAACGGAAGCGGAAAACGCGCGGCGGCACGATCCCCACTCTTTCGCCCGCCCTTGGGAGGTGACCGTCACCCATCTCGACCTTGAGCTGAAGGTCGACTTCGCATCTCGACGGCTTACGGGTGAGGCGACTCTGAGGCTGGACAGGCGCGAGGCCGCCGGCGAACTCGTGCTCGACACCGACGGCCTCGAAGTCCTGGAGGTCGAACGCGGGCGGGAGGACCGGGCGGAGCCCGCCCAGTATCGACTCGGGACCGAGGTCCCGCACCTGGGGCGTCCCCTGATCGTGCAACTGGCGCCCGAGACGGAGTGGGTTCGGGTTCGTTACCGGACGAGTCCCGCGGCGCGCGCCCTTCAGTGGCTGGAGCCGAGACAACCCGCCGGCGGGAGCCAGCCGTTTCTTTTTACCCAGTCCCAGGCGATCCTGGCCCGCACCTGGGTTCCCTGCCAGGACTCCCCCGGCGTTCGGATGACCTACAACGCTGTGATCGAGGTGCCGCGCGGGCTTCTTGCGGTGATGAGCGCCTCCAATCCGACCCGGGTTTCGCCCGACGGCCGCTACCGATTCCAGATGTCCCAGCCCATCCCGTCCTACCTCCTGGCTCTCGCCGTGGGCGGGCTCGAGTTCCGCGAACTGTCGTCCCGAACCGGCGTCTACGCCGAACCTCCCGTGATCGAGGCGGCGGCGTGGGAGTTCGCCGACACCGAAAGGATGATGGAGGTCGCGGAGGCCCTCTACGGCCCCTATCGATGGGAACGCTACGATATCCTGGTGCTTCCCCCCAGTTTTCCCTTCGGTGGGATGGAGAATCCCCGGCTGACCTTCGTCACGCCCACGATCCTGGCGGGCGACCGCTCGCTGGTCGCACTGATCGCCCACGAACTCGCCCACTCCTGGTCGGGAAATCTGGCCACCAACGCAAGCTGGAACGACTTCTGGTTGAACGAGGGCTTTACGAAGTACATCGAGCACCGAATCATGGAGAGTCTGTACGGAGCGGAGAACGCGGCGATGCTCGCCCGCCTGGCTCTCGACCGGCTTCGCGCCTTCGTCGATCAGCTCGGCGTCGGGCATCCGGACACCCGCCTGCGCCTTTCGCTGGAGGGGCGGGATCCGGATGAGGGGATGACGCCGATCGCCTACGAAAAGGGGCAGTTCTTCCTGCGCGCCGTGGAGAGCGCTGTCGGGCGCCGGCGGTGGGACCGATTCCTGGCCCAATATTTCGACCATTTCGCTTTTCGGAGCGTCTCCAGCGAGGACTTCGTCGACTACCTTCGCCGAGAGCTCCTCGGGTCCGACGATCGGCTCGAAAGCCGAATCGGCCTGGAGGAGTGGATCTTCCAACCCGGGCTTCCCGCGAACTGCCCTCGGATCGAGTCGCCCGAACTGGAGCGCGTGGCGGGGGAAGTCGGCCGGTTCGGGGCGGGCTCCCCGGCCGGGGAACTCGACGTGGAGGGCTGGACCACCCATCATTGGCTCTATTTTCTGCGCGCCCTTCCCGACCGGGTGGAGACCCCGCGTCTGGCCGACCTGGACGAAACCTTCGGACTAACCGCGACCCGGAACTCCGAAGTTCTGAACGACTGGCTGCTGGTTGCGATCCGCAACGGTTACCGGACCGCGTTCCCCGCCCTGGAGGAGTTCCTGAAAAGCCAGGGGCGCCGCAAGTTTGTGCTTCCTCTGTACGAAGCACTGATGAGGGAGTCGATGGGGGAACTGGCCCACCGGATCTATCGGGAGGCCCGGCCCCTTTACCATCCCGTTTCGGTGACGTCCATCGATCCCGTGGTGGAATGGCCGGACTCGAAAGGCGACGACCCCCGTTGAGCCCCCGGAAATGGGCGGCGAACATTCGAAGCGAGCCGATCGAACCCCCGGAAACCCGACACCCCATAACCCGAAACCTGAAACCCGTCCCCACCCGATGACCCCCCCCTACGAATACATCAACGACGAACTGCATGAGAGGCGGGAGCGGGTGTTCCTGGTTTTCGTGTCCCTCTTCGTGGGCTCGCTGGCGATGCTCAACATCCTGGGCATCTCCCGGTTCATCGACCTCTCCTTCCAGGTGGGCTCGATGACCGTTCCCTTCTCGATCGCCGTCGGGGTTCTTCCCTATCCGTTGACCTTCCTCTGCACCGATTTCATCGGCGAGCTCTACGGGCGGAAGCGGGCGAATTACGTCGTGTTCATGGGGTTTTTCGTCAACCTTTGGATCGTGTTTGTCCTCTGGCTGGGGGGCGTGCTGCCCGGGTTCGAGACCATCGATCCGGCGACGGGCGGCCCGGCGCCGGACGAGGCCGGGCGTCTGCCGGTGTTCTTCGAGGTGAGGATGCTGACCTTCGGAGCGGTCACGGCCTCCATGATCGCCTACCTGGCCGCCCAGTTCTGCGACGTCTTCCTGTTCCATTTCTGGAAGAATCTGACCCGGGGAAGGCACTTGTGGCTGCGCAACAACGCCTCCACCCTGGTTAGTCAACTGGTGGACACCACGGCGGTTATTCTGATCACCCATTTCTATGCCCGGGCCCTCCCGGTGGACCCGTCGGGCGACCTCTGGCGCCAGTTGTTCTCCTTCATCGCCTCCGGGTATGTTTTCAAGATGGCCGCCGCCCTGGTCGACACGATACCCTTCTACCTGGGGGTCCGCTGGCTCTCGAAGTACCTCCAGCTGTCGCCGTCCGGACCGGCTGGAAGCCCGCCCTCCTGAAAAGAAGGGGACGACGGGCATCCCCGCCTGTCGTCGTTCGGACCGGCTGGAAGCCCGTCCTCCCCCGGAATGAAGGGA
>CAYRCA010000380.1:0-4876 GCA_964422565.1 uncultured Acidobacteriota bacterium
GAACCAGGTGCCGGACTTTCAGATCTGAGGAGCTTCAAGGTCGTCGTTCGACCCAGCGGGCGTACTGGCCGGGGGTGTCGATGTTGCGTAGAACCCCGGGATCGTCCACGGGCAGCTTCAAGACAGCGTGGGGGTTCTTCAGGACAACCCAACGGGCGCCCGTGTCCAGGGGAGCTCGTCGGAGAGCCGGAAAGAAACCACTCGGAAAGAGGCTCGGGTGGCCGGTGCGACCGGCGTGGTCGGGGAGAAGAATCCGATCCGGATAGCGGTGGTGCCGGTCAACCAGGAGTTCAAGCGTGGACTTGGCCACCAGGGGGTGATCGACGGGATGTACGAGGACGGCCCCGCAGGTGTCCGCCACTTGGGCGAGGCCCAGCAGAAGGCTTGACAGAGGCCCGTTTTCCGGGTGTGGATTGACGATCACGGACACCTGGACGAGATCGACCCGGGACTGTATCTCCTCGGATTCCCGGCCCAGGATCACCCAGGTGGGCAGGGACAGCGCCCGGTGAAGCCCCGCCACCCTCTCGAGGAAGGTCGTGTTCTCCACCGAAAGAAGGGCCTTCGGTGAGCCCATCCGGCGCGAATCACCGGCGGCCAGAATCAAACCGGCGATATCCGTCATCTTGAATAGGTAGTCTAGCAGGGTCGGTTGGCTCCCGACGGACGGGGATTATACCCGGCGGGAGGAGGAGTTTGTGTGGCCATGAACGGAGCACCCGGAGGGATGAAACGGGAAGTGAGCGGCAGGCAGCGGCGAGCGGTTGCCGCCTGCCGGGTGCCTCCGTGTTTCTTCAGACCCCGTCTCATCCTCTCGGCGGCTAACCACCGCCGGCTGACCGACCGTTCGTTTTTCTGGTAGGTTGGATGGAATATGGCGATACAGTTGACGGAAAGCGCTGCTCAAAAGATTCGCGAGGGTCTGGAAAAGGAAGGTCTGGCCGCAGGCGGCTTACGCCTGGGGGTCAAGGGCGGCGGCTGCTCCGGCCTGAACTATGTGATCCGGTTCGAACCGGAACAGAGGCCGGGCGACAAGGTCTTCGAAGCGCACGGCGTTCGGATGTTCGTGGATTTCAAGAGCCTCCTGTACCTGAAGGGGACCACCCTGGACTGGAAGGGGGACCTGATGCAGCAGGGCTTCATCTTCGTCAATCCCAACGCCAAGAAGACGTGCAGCTGCGGGGTCTCGTTCACGGTCTGAGTGCGTCTTTCACCCCGAAGGCCGAAGGGCGCGAAGGGGCCTCAAACAGGCTATATCGATCGCGGCGACCACTCTTCACTTGCCAGCTCCGCTCAGGGGCCTCATTATGAGAACTGATATGGACGTTGTTGCTTTCATCACCGACTTCTTCTTTCAAGCCAAGGTTGCGGAAGCAGCCAAGCACGTCGGCACGGAACTGAAGTTGGTCAAGAACCTGTGGGAGTTGTTTCCCGCGCTCGAGAAGAATCCCCGGTTGGTCATCGTCGACCTCGAGGCGGAGGGAATCGACGGGCCGGCCTTGATCTCCCAGTTGAAGTCCTCGCGCCCGGAGTTGTTGGTCGTCGCTTTCGCCCCCCACGTCCAGGAGAGTCTACTGCAACAGGCGAAGCAGTCGGGAGCGGATCAAGCCTTGCCCCGTTCGAAGTTTTCGAAGGATCTGGCCGAGATCCTGCGGGGGGAGTGAGGGCTCCGACGTCCGGTGTCCGGAATCCGAAGGGTGGGGGTTCCCGGGTTTGCACCTCGCTCCCGACCGAGAAACCAACGGCCGGCGAGCAGGCGGCAACCGCTCGGCACCGCCGGTTCACTGCTCGTGTCATCCGATCGGGTGAGCCCCACTCATGGCTGCTCATTGCCACTCTCTCCTATCTTCCGCGACGGACGACGGCGGCGACCTGTTGCGCCCGCCCTTTCAGCCCAACGGGAAACTTGGCGACGCGAACCTCGGCGACGCGAACCGGTGGCAGTTTCAGAAGTTCCTCGCAGAGTGTGCCCGCCAGCGTCTCGATCAGATACCAGAGTCTCGACGAGGAGGTCTCCCGGACCACCCGCACGATCTTTTCATAGTCCACAGTCCGACTGAAGTCATCCGTCTCGATTGCCTCTGTGAAATCCAGCTCACAGCTCACATCGACAAGTAGGTCCTGGGGAAACCGGCGTTCCTGGTCCGGCACTCCGATCCGGGCCCGGCAGGCGATTCCAACCACCTCGATTCGGTCCATCAGAGTTCCTCGGGACGGATACGCCGCGCGACCTCGCGGGTAGCGTTGCAGTAGCGCGCCGCTCCATCCCGGCGGGGATCGCAGCGATCCCCGCCCGGGATCGGCGCCATTTCGGGCTCCATACGGCATTCTTCAAAGTTGATACCATAGTGAAGCGGGGTGAGTTCGATTCTATCGCAACGGCGGGGGATCGGCGGAGGCTCCGGGAGGGTCGCGAGAATCTTCCAGAGGAGGAGCGGGATCGGAGCGAGCGCGTTGTGCAGCCGGGCTTTCATGGTCGGGTTCAGATTAGTTTAGCCCGTCTGAAAACGGAAGGTATCGAAAGGAGCGGACGATGGCGCTGGGACGGGACGTGACGATCAAGTACTTGGGTCACTCGACTTTTCTTTTCACGACCCCCGGGGGCGAGAGGCTGCTCATCGACCCCTGGGTCGAGGGGAATCCCGCCTGCCCCGATGCGGACAAGACGTTGCCGGGGGTCGATACGATGCTTATCACCCACGGCCACCCGGATCACATGCAGGACGCGCTGACCATCGCGACCGCCTTCAAACCGCAGATCGGCTGCAATTTCGAGATCTCGGTCTGGCTGGGCGGCAAGGGCGTTCAGAACGTGGTGGGGATGAACAAGGGCGGTTCGGTACGACTCAACGACATCCGAGCCACCATGGTAAATGCCCATCATAGCGGCGGAATCATCGAGGACGGCGACCGGATCGTCTACGGCGGCGA
Organism: uncultured Acidobacteriota bacterium; assembly: GCA_964422565.1. Taxonomy (GTDB): domain Bacteria; phylum Acidobacteriota; class UBA6911; order RPQK01; family JAPXNP01; genus CAYRCA01. The sequence goes on from CAYRCA010000380.1 coordinate 2,932, forward strand.
ACCGGCCGGTTTTATCGTCGAGTTCGAGAACGGCTTCCGCATCTACCATGCCGGCGACACCTGCGTGTTCGGCGACATGAAGATCATCGCCGACCTCTACCAGCCGGAACTCCTCTTCCTGCCCATCGGCGATCTGTTCACGATGGACCCCCGCGAGGCCGCCTATGCTTGCCGGTTGATGAACGCCCGAAAGGTAATTCCCATGCACTATGGAACTTTCCCGGTACTGACCGGGACACCGGAGAAGCTCGCGGAGCTGACCCGGGACCTGGGGACCGAGGTCATCGCCATGAAGCCGGGAGACACCCTCACTTGAGTCTGAAGCCGGAGACGCTTGAGGAGTACCTGGCCGTTCGCGAGGCGGTTGGATGGCGGGATCTGTCGCACCGCGGAAAGATCCGCGTCACCGGTCCCGACCGGCTGCCCTTTCTGCACGCCATGCTGAGCAACGAAGTTCAAGCCCTCGCCGAATTCAGCGGGCGGTACGGCACCCTGCTGACGGCCACCGGAAAGATCGTCGCCGACTTCCACTACTACCGTTTCCCGGATGAATTCCTGATCGACGTCGAATCCGCCCTGCTCGATCGCCTGGTGGAGCGACTCTCCGCCCATATCATCATGGATGACGTCACGCTGGAGGATGTGTCGGGCCGGTATCGGCAATTGGCTGTCGAAGGACCCAGGGCGCGGATTCTCCTGGAGCGGGCCGGCTTCCGAGAGTTGCCCGAGGACCCGCTTACCCTGGCCATGATCCCCTGGAGGGAGACGATGGTCGCGGTGATCCGCCGGGACCTTCTGAGCGACTCGGGCTGGGAGTTGCTGGGCCCGTGGGACTCCGAGATCCCGCTGGCGGCCGTCCTCGAGGAGGCGGGCGACGGACTGGGACTGCGGGCGGTGGGTGAGGACGCCTTCGAGGTCCTGCGCCTGGAGAGGGGGATCCCGCTTTTCGGGATCGACTTCTCGGAGAAGAACAACCCGCTCGAGGCTCGGCTGGATTCAGCCTACAGTCTGACCAAGGGGTGCTATCCGGGTCAGGAGGTTCTGGCTAAGGCAACCCACATCGGAGGGGTCGCCCGGCTGAGAGCCTGCCTGGCCGTCGAGGGGGAGCGGATTCCCCGGGCGGGGGGGACGGTCTGGACCGGCGAGGGGGCTGAGGCCGGCTGGATAACGAGTTCCGCATTCTCTCCTCGCCGGGGAACACCCGTGGCCCTGGCTTATCTGAAGCGGGCTTTCGCCGCCCCCGGAAATCGGGTGGCGGTGGAGACCGCCGAAGGGTGTAAGAGTGCCGCGACGGTGGTCGAGCGATTTGAATAGGAGCGGTCTCGGGCGCTGGCCGCCCTTCTTGTTGTCGGCGCTGCTGAACGTAGTAGGTGGAATCGCGTCGGCTCAGCCTCCGGATCTGCGGGACACGGTGCAACCGGCCTTCGACGGAGAATACCGAATCGTGCTGGTGGAGATCGAGAGGCGCCTGGAGGCGGACCCCGATGACCCGGTCCTCAACTACTACGCGGGAATATGCTCTTATTTTCTGGATGAGACGCGGGCGGCCGAGGAGTACCTGAGAAAAGCCGCCGAAGAGCGGGCGCCCTTCCCGGAGGCTTACTATTGGCTCGCCCGACTCCTGGCCGAGGAAGAGGAGTGGTTGGAGGCGCGCGAAATCCTGCGGTCGGGTTTGGATCTCTTTCCCGACAATGAGAAACTCCGCCTCTTGGACGCCCGAGTCTCGGTGGAAGAACCGCGCGCGGAGGCCGGTCCCGAGGAGTGAGTAGAAGTGAGGAGTGAGCGCTCCACCCCCGGCGGGGGGAGGTTAAGAGACAGAAACTCCGGTTCCGCGGGGGAGTTACTGGAGAGTGGCCATGAGCGGGGCGCACCCGAACGAATGAAACGGGGTTCCGGAGGCTGGGGGTTGGGGGCAAACCCGGGCCGTGAGTTTCTTGGCAGGAGA
>CAYRCA010000381.1:0-4873 GCA_964422565.1 uncultured Acidobacteriota bacterium
GATCGCCGTCCTTGTAGAGGCGCTGGAAGGTGACCGAGTGGCGGGGACCTCCCGGAGTGTCGTTGGTCCAGACGGCGGCTTTGATGGAACCGATTCGGACCGTTGCGGTGGGTTTTGTGTTGGCCATGATTCGTTTCTCCTGTGTAATCTTTCTTTCACCCGGACTTGAAGAAAGATCCACAGAACTCGAAGGGAGAAACCCCCGCGGCCGTTCGGCGGTGGGCGAAAAGTCCGGCTTAGTCAACGGGAGTGACAGGCTCCACCCTGGCGTGACCGTTGCCCGGACCGCCCGGCGCCGACGGGACAAAAGCGGGCATGGCCAGCCAAAACCCAAGCGATGCTCGAGAGAATCCGCCGGAACCGCGCATCCGGCGTACGAGACTCCGGAAGGCGGACACCCTCACCCAGCGCCCCGCAAACGCGGACTCCGGGCATTGGGGAGTGTTCGCCCGTAGCCGCCGAGTGACGCGGCGTTTGCCTCCTCGATCCTCCGGCCCCGCGTGTAGACGTGCAGCCTCCGGGGGGGATCCGGGGCGGATCCACGGGACCTTGATCCGTCCTTTCTCTCGCGCACCCCGCAGGGGGTTCTCCGCCATCGGTTCATTGTCCGTTCTTGTCGACGTTTCGCGATTCTCGCCGGGCTTTCGAAAGTCCTCGGTTCGCGAACCGCTCGGAAGACTCATCCGTGGTCCGAAAAAGATCGTGACATCTCTCAAGTCGTGCGTTACAGTTTGAGGAAAACGACGCGAGCCATCCCAAGGACGAAGTGTAGTCGGTTTGCGCCGAGGGGAGGTGGCAATCATGTCGGCCACGGGCCGGGTCGAGGGGAACCCCCGGGACGAGGCGGGAACGTTCTTTTCCTGGTCGGGAGTTGGGCCGTGGCGGGCCCGTCTACCAACGTCCACCAACCAATGTCCGTCGCCGGATGCGGGAAGATCTACCGTCGGGCCATACAGAGGCTGCATTGACGGTGGGCGAGTCGCTTCATTGTCCAGCCCACTATAGGTGTGATCCGACGCGAACCAGGTAGTAGCCCATGAACCGTTCGCCAACGATCGACCGACCTGAAAGTCAGCCACACAGGTCTGCGCCTTCTATATCCCTCCCCAAGGGTGATGGATCGATCCGCGGCATCGGCGAGAAATTTGCCGCCAACCCAGTCAGGCCTGCCGTGTCGCAGTCGCTCTAAGGAAAACCAGATAAGCGGTGGAGAAAGGAGGTGTCAGCGTCTTTGCGGGGTCTCTTGATCCGGGTTGGCGCCCCAAGTCCCGGGCCGGCACGGTGGGTTGCCCGGCTCAAATCCGACCGCGGGCTGCCGGACCGGAATGGGCACTCCAGCTGGGAGCCGAGACATCGATCGGTCAACCTTAATCTCCATCTCGAGACCCGGATCGCTCTGAGCCGGGTCGCCGCAAGGAGAAATGAACCATGCCGGATCAGAAAAGAAACATCAAAGACAACGACAAGAAACCCAGCCGGTTCCGAATCGAGTTGATCGATTTTGCCTCGGATGACCGGCGGCCCGAGGTGGTGGCTTACGCCGTCGGTCCCGGCTACGAGATCATCCATAGGGATCCCGTGGATGGTCAGGGACGCTTCGAGATACCCGACGCCGCGCTCAAGAAGGCCAAACTCGTCGTGCTGGGTCCGCCCGCCGAAAAGGGAGAGGAACTGAAGGTTCAGCAGCTCGCCCAATATCGGATCGATCACTTCCAAGACTTGATCCGAACCCGAGGGGCCCTCGAAATCGCCCGGGGTCGCTGGCTTGGGTGGTTGCAGGTGACGCGCTGCGTAAATGGGAAGGTTCGCCACTGTGTGCTTCGCCCTTGGGTAATCCGAGACCTGGTCTTGAGTGCCGCCTTTGCCCGCACCTCGCTGGAGGGTCCGGCTCTGGAGGCGTCCGCAGAGCTCCAATCGGGCGCCCTGGCCGAACTGCTGACGATTCCGGAGTTTCGCCTGCCCATTTTTCCCTTCCGCTGCGAAGCCGTCTGTGACGGCTTGGTCGAGGTGTATCGACGGACCTGTTGCTGCTTCCCTCTGGTGATCGACGATCCTCGCATCCCGGAAATCATACGCCGGCTCGAAGATCTCATCCCGATCCCGTTGCCCGTCCCGCCTTGGCCGCTTCCCGACCCGCCGCCGTGGCGGGAACTCCCCTTCCTGAAACACGGCACCCTGGACTCGAGTCTCCTGAACGCGCGCAGGGATCTCGAGGCCATTCGCCGGCTCTCCAAGGCGGAAAGAGTCGAATACATCAGCGCACGGCCCTATTTGTTCTGCACCTGCGGCGGTGCGACCAAAGTGGGACAGGGTTTCCTGCAGCCCAGCGGCGAGTTTCATATCTGTTGGAACGAGCCCATTCGTCCCATCCTTCCCCACTGTCACGACGAGTACGCGTTCGTGGTCAAGCAGGTCATCAACGGGACCACCACCGTCATCTACGACGGCCTCTCCGCCGGACAGTGGTTCAAGCCTGGAAACCCGATCGATCTGGTGTCCTACCATCCATCGGCGATCAGTTGCCGGCACAACGAATTCCCCGGAGAAGGAGCCTTCGTTCTGCTTCAAGACATCGGCAATACGGGAAGCTACCTTCTGAAGACGCCGGACGCCACGGGCTGGGACCGGGTCGCCTCGCCGGGCTACAACGACGGGCTCTCCCATCCCGCCTCGAGCGCGGCCGATGCCCTCGGAAAGTGGAAGGATCGGAACTGGGGTGGCGTCCTCCCTCTGCGATGCCATTTCAGTGAGCCCATGAAGGGCGTCGGTGCCCGCTACTATCGAGTCAGCGTCGCCGCTTCCAATTCGGCCGGCAATCCCACCGGAGCGCGGACTGATCTCTCCGACGGGCTCACGTGGAGAAAATATGAGGTGTCGGGGGCTTCGATCCTCGTCACACACGAGGTGCTCGGGCCATTGACCGTCAACGGGACACACAACCTGTTCAAGATTCCCTACGACGCCGACGCGGACTGGCAGAGCGGACAGTACCACGCCTTCCTGGACACGCGGCGTCCCGAGTTTTCAAACGGCCGCTACCTGGTGACGCTTGAGGTCTTCGATCAGAACGGAAAGCGCCTGAAACCCAACAGCGCGCCCGCTGCCGATCCCGGAACCGCCAAGGCCTTCACCTTCCGGCGCTGGTTTCAGGAGACCGGACCGACCGCCGAAGTTGCCTTCGGTGCGCTGACCCATATGTTCTGGTGGGACAACCGAAGCGCGCAGGGCAAGATCGAGGACTTGCGGGTCAACGGCGTCAAGAATGCGGAGCAATGCCAATTCCTCTCCGGATCCGGCGGCAGTCAGTTCAGTACCGGCTACCGCGCCTATCATCACGAGGGGAGTTTCCAGCTCTACCACACGCTGTGGTGGCGCAGAGGTCTGGGCGGTCCGATTGGCTATCTGACGAGCTTTCCGCCCGACTTCGCCACCGTCAATCCCCACAACGTCGGCGTGCCGCCGGCTCCTCCGGGACAGAGCGATTCCGCTTCGTTCAGTCACATGCTGACGAAGCCCCCGGGATCGCACAGCAAGTGCACCTTCGCGCTGAACCTGCGGGTCTACGTGAAGACGTTTGACGGGACCAACCGGCTGAGCGGCCTGGACAGAAGCGACCAGGCCTCGTTTGCACTGGAGATCGTATAGGCGATCGGCGGCTCAAAAAGCTCCAGGGGGAGCTCATAAATCGTGGTGGTCGGGGTGTCGGGAGCCCGGTGGACAATCTGTGAGGATGAATGCGGCGGCGTGTTATGCGGAAACCATATAAGACGCGGAAATATCTCGAAAGCCGATCTAACCAATTGACGATACATGGTTTCGGCGATTTTGGACACAGTGTTTTATCGGGAAGCAAGACCAAGAGGCCGGTCTTATCTGGAAACCATATAAACTTCTTAGGCGCAGGCCGGCCTGAGAGGGGCGAAGATAAGAGACTGTTGAACTAAACCGCTACGCGGTAGGATCTACTTCTCCCTTTGCACCGAATTGATCCGTTTCAGGCGTTGCCGCCCTCGAGGCGGCGGGGCTGGCCGGAAGACTCCTCGTGAGGCAAGGTGTTATTGAGCAAACACCAACCTCACCTCACGAAAGGAGTCTGTCATGACCATCTTACGACAGAGGATGATCGAGGACCTGCGCATTCGCAATTACTCGGAGCGCACGGTCGAAACGTATGTGATGCGGGTCGCCAAGTTCGCGCTGCATTTCGGCAAGTCGCCGCAGCTTCTGGGACCGGAAGAGATCCGCAGTTATCAGCTCCATCTGGTCCAGGTCCGCCGCAGTTCCTGGGCGGTGTTCAATCAGACGGTGTGTGCGCTCCGCTTCCTGTACGGAGTCTGTCTGAAGAGGGAGTGGATCGTCCCGCAGATTCCCTTCCCAAGACGGGAGAAAAAGCTCCCCGTGGTGTTGAGTCGCCGGGAGGCGGCGGACCTTTTAGAGGCCGTCGGAAACCTCAAACACCGGACCCTTCTCATGACGATCTACGCCGCCGGCCTGCGCCTCTCCGAAGCGCTCCATCTGCGCGTCGAAGACGTCGACAGCCGGCGCATGGCGTTGCGGGTTCGCCGGGGCAAGGGCGGCAAAGACCGCTACGCCCCGCTCTCGGAGACCCTCTTGGATCAACTGCGGGACTACTGGAGGCGTTGTCGGCCCTCGGTCTGGCTCTTTCCCAGTCAAGACACCGGCTTACCCCTGACTCATAGCGCGGTGCAAAGGGTCTGCAAACAAGCCGCCCTCAGAGCCGGAATCGCCAAACGCGTCAGCCCCCACACGCTGCGCCACTGCTTCGCCACCCACCAGTTGGAGGCCGGGACCGACCTGAAGAGGATCCAGGTCCTGCTCGGCCACCGCAGCCTGAGCACGACTTCCGTCTATC
>CAYRCA010000382.1:0-4848 GCA_964422565.1 uncultured Acidobacteriota bacterium
TTTACATTGCATCGCCCCGGGAGTTTACATCCGCAAGGGACAGGGCGTCGCGCGTCGGATCCCCGCGTTCTTCGCCCGAGCCCGATCATGGGAGGTTAATCATGACCCGATCTTTGCTTTCGCTGGCCTGTGTCCTCCTCTTTCTGGCCTTCACATCACAACCCCTCGCCTCGCCCGAGGAAGGCTGGATTCCTCTCTTCGACGGGCAGTCGCTGGATGGCTGGAAAGCGGGTGAGAACCCGGACACTTTCAGCGTTCGGGACGGCATCATCGTCGTGGACGGTCCCCGTTCCCATCTCTTCTACGTAGGTCCGGTGAAGAATCACGATTTCAAGAACTTCGAGTTCAAGGCGGACGTACTGACCAAGCCGGGAGCCAACTCGGGTGTCTACTTCCACACCCGGTACCAGGAGGAGGGCTGGCCCGCCGTCGGTTACGAGGTACAGGTCAACAACACCCACCGCGACCCCAGGAAGACGGGCGGCCTCTACGCCATCGACGACGTCTACGAGGCGCCGGCCAAGGACGACGAGTGGTTCACCCTGTACTTCCGGGTCGAGGGCAAACGGGTCGTCGTCAAAGTCGACGACAAGCCTTTGGTGGATTACGTCGAGCCGGAAAACCCGGAACGACCCGACAACATGGCCCAGCGTCTGCTGTCGAGCGGCACCTTCGCGCTGCAGGGCCACGACCCGCAGAGCGTCATCTACTTCCGGAACATCATGGTCCGTCCTCTGCCGGATTGACCGGATCCCGACGGACGGACCGTCCTCGGCCGCCGACCGGGGAGCGATTCCCCCCGGATGACCCCGCACCGGTCGGCTCGACCGGGCGCGCCTCCGTCGCGGGCTCGAGAGTTCCGCGGTTGCCGATCTCCGTTTATTGAGCCGCCACGACCGCCACGTGGATGAAGCGGGAATGAGCAGGTAGCGAGGAGTCGTTGCCGGCGGCTGATTCCCGCCTGCCCGTTTGCTTCTCTTAATTGACCGCGGCAGTTGGATCTGGATGACCGGCGCCGATCTTTTTGATTCACCCCCTTTGTGGTAGTCTCGCCGCGTGGCGGACAAGGAGAATTCACTGGCGGTTTTCCTCGATTTCGAAAACCTCGCCCTCGGCTTTGAGAAAGGGAAGACGAGAGAGAAATTCGAGATCGATCGGATCCTGGAGCGTCTGGTCGAAAAGGGCAAAATCGTCGTCAAGAAGGCCTATTGCGACTGGAGCCGCTTCGCGGAGTTCAAACAGCAGTTGCATAACGCGGCCTTCGAAATCATCGACATCCCCAAGCGGGCTCAGACGGGAAAGAATTCCGCGGACATCCGGCTCTGCGTCGACGCCATGGATCTCAGCTACAGCAAGGAACACATCGGCACCTTCGTGATCGTCTCCGGCGACAGCGACTTCTCGCCTCTCGTCTCCAAGCTCAAGGAGAACGGCAAATACGTGATCGGACTGGCCACTAAGGATGCGGCGTCCAATCTCCTGGTGGAGAACTGCGACGAGTTCGCCTACTACGAGGATCTGGTTACCGGCGGCACCGGCACTCCCCCCGCACTGTCCGCGCGCATTCCCAAGGAGAAAAGGCCGGCCTTCGAACTGCTCATCGAAACGGTTCTCGCTCTGATGCGTGAAAACACCGACGTCATGTATTCGTCGCTGGTCAAACAGACTATGAAGCGCAAGAAGCCGGCCTTCGCCGAATCTCGATACGGGTTTCGCACCTTCTCTGAACTGTTGGAAGCTGCCCAGCGCTACGATCTGATCGAGCTCCGGGAAGATGCCCGCAGCGGCACCTACGTCGTCACCGGATTCGGCAAGGCCCAGCTGTCGGGCTGACGTGTTTCTTCCACGGCCCGACTCTCGATTCCGGATTCTCCGTGGTGGTTCGGTTCCCCAACTCGGGCCTGCTTTCGTTCGTAGCCAATTCGAGGAGTTCGGATCCGAGACGCGGAGTAGCTCGTCACAGGGAGGATTGTCGATGCCGCAGACAAATATCGGAGGGATGGTCCCGTGGTTGACGGTTGCTGCGGCGACCGTCTTACTGTGCGCCTCCATCTTGGCGGCCCAACCAGCGGAGAATACGCCTCGGCTGCGGGTGATGGAGAACGGCCGCTACCTGGCCTTGTCGGACGGGCGCCCCTTCTTCTACCTGGGGGATACGGCCTGGGAGTTGTTCCATCGACTGGACCGCGAGGAAGCCGACCGCTATCTCCGCAATCGGGCGGACAAGGGCTTCACCGTCATTCAGGCGGTCGTCCTGGCGGAACTGGGCGGATTGGACGACCCCAATCCGTACGGCGAGACGCCGCTCGTCGACCGCGACCCAACGCGTCCGAACGAAGCCTATTTCGAACATGTCGACTATATCGTCGACCGGGCCGAGGAATTGGGACTCTTCGTTGGAATGCTGCCCACTTGGGGAAGCTGGTGGAAACTCGTCGGAGAAAACCGCACCCGCCTGTTCACCCTGGAGACCGCCCGCGCCTACGGCGCCTTTCTGGGTCGGCGATACGCTCCCAAGCCGATCATCTGGATCGTGGGCGGCGACCAGAATGTCCACGGCGAGGAGGAGCGCGCCCTCATCGAGGCCATGGCCCAGGGGCTGCGGGAAGGCGACGGCGGGGCGCACCTGATCACCTATCATCCCCGGGGACCCGGCCTGGCTGGACTTCAACATGTACCAGTCGTCCCACAGCGCTCACGACCACGATACCGGGCTCTTCGCCGAGCGTGACTACGGGCTGGAGCCGGAGAAGCCGACGCTGGACGGTGAACCTCGCTACGAGACCATCCCCGTCGGCTTCTATTTCGCCGACTGGAACCGCTTGGTGCGCTTCGACGACTACGACATGCGCCAAGCCGCGTACTGGTCGCTTCTGGCCGGCGCCTGCGGGCACACCTACGGCCACAACAGCGTTTGGCAGATGTGGGCCCCCGGCCGCCGCGCGGTGATCGGGGCAAAGATTCCCTGGTGGGAGGCGCTGGACCATCCCGGGGCCTTTCAGATGGGGCACGTTCGCCGATTGTTCGAGTCCCGCCCCTTCTGGAAGCTCAGGCCCGCCCAGGAGATGATTCTGGACGGCCCCCGGGTCGGCGGAGCCAAGATCCGCGCCGCCCGGGCGGAGGACGGCTCCTTCGCCTTCATCTACAGTCCCCGGGGCGAGACCTTCACCGTCGACAAGGGGACGATCCGCGGCCATTCCATCCGGGAGACCTGGTACGATCCCCGTTACGGCGTGGCGTTTGTGGTTCATTCGGGCGACACCGCCGGGATTCAGTCCTACGCGCCTCCCTCGTCGGGCCGCGGGAATGACTGGATCCTGATCATCGACGACGCCACGGCCGGATTTCCGGAACCCGGCGCCCCCGAGTGAATCGGGCCGCTCGCCGCGGGGGATTGAAGAGGGTCAGTCCCCGCGTTGGCGCACCCGACGGGACGATAGCCCGAGGAAAGAACACCGATGAGCCATCCGAAATCGGCAAGTCAAGTCGGCAATATCCGCTCCCTCGAACTCTTCCTCGTGCCTCCCCGGTGGCTGTTTCTCAAGATCGCGACCGATTCGGGCCTGATCGGTTGGGGCGAGCCCGCGATCGAGGGGCGGGCGAGAACCGTCAAGACTGCGGTCGAGGAACTTTCAGAGTACCTCATCGAACGCTCCCCCTTCGACATCGAAGACATCTGGCAGACCCTGTACCGAGGTGGGTTCTACCGCGGCGGTCCGATTCTGATGAGCGCCCTGGCGGGGATCGACCAGGCGCTCTGGGATCTCAAGGGAAAAGCCCTCGGCGTTCCCGTTTACGAACTTCTGGGCGGAGCAGTGCGGGAGCGGATGCGCGTCTACCGCTGGGTTGGCGGCGACGAGCCGACGCAGGTGGTCGAGGCCGCCTTGGAGAGAAAGGAGGAGGGGTACACGGCGGTGAAGATGAACGCCGTCGCCCGGCTGGAATGGATCGATTCTTCGCGGGCGGTCGACGACTGCGTTCGGCGCCTGGCGGCGGTGCGGGAGGCGGTCGGATCGGACTTCGGTATCGGAATCGATTTCCACGGTCGGGCGCATAAGGCGATGGCCCGCGTCTTGGCACGCGAGATGGAGCCCTTTTCGCCCCTGTTCATCGAGGAGCCGGTTCTGCCGGAGAACAACGAGGCCCTCCTCGATCTTCGCCAACACACCCGCATCCCGATCGCGACCGGTGAAAGGATGTTCTCCCGCTGGGACTTCAAGCCGCTGTTCGCGGGCGGCGCCGTCGACATCGTCCAGCCGGACGTGAGCCACGCCGGAGGAATTTCGGAGGTCCGACGGATCGCAACCATGGCGGAGGCGCACGACGTCGCCCTGGCTCCTCATTGTCCTCTTGGACCGATCGCCCTTGCCGCCGCCCTGCAGGTGGATTTCTGTTCCATCAACGCTCTGATCCAGGAATCCAGCCTGGGCATCCACTACAACGAAGGCGCCGATCTTCTCGACTACCTCCGCGATCCTTCCGTCCTCACTCCGGTTGAGGGGTTCATGGAGAGGCCCACGGGACCCGGCCTCGGGATCGAGTTGGACGAGGCTCGCGTCCGGACCGCCGCCGACCGGGGCCACGACTGGAAGAGCCCAATCTGGCGCAACCCCGACGGCTCGCTGACGGAGTGGTGACGACGAGGCTCGAGCCCCATACGCGCGATCATCCTCCCCCGAAAACACGCAGGCCTCCGGCCACCGCGATTTCTCCCGGCCGGCGGTTAGCTTCTCGCCCCCTCGCGGTGCCTCGGCCGAATCATGCCGGGAGAAAACCGTCGGGCCTTTCTTGGATTCGCCGACCAATCCGAGGAGCCACGGGAGAAGCTCCGCGACACCTGCAAAGAAT
>CAYRCA010000383.1:0-4833 GCA_964422565.1 uncultured Acidobacteriota bacterium
ACCGTGACGGAGTCGATGGTGAGTTTGCCGTCGCGCCGCCTGACGATTCTCAGAGCCGAACAGCTGGTAAACGGGGCGTTCTCGGGCTCGCTGGAAATCGAGATCACCAACGGCGCGCCGGTGGCTTTGGCGGGATCGGTCATCTATTCCGGATTCGGCGGACGCTCCGCGACGATGGTGCCCCTCTTGTCGGAGGGTCATTTCGAAACCATCTTCCCGCAGGTCGCCCAGACAGCGGACGGTACGATATTCACCGGCTTGGCGGTGCTCAATGTGGGGGACCGGCCGACAGCGGTCACAGTTGAGGCATACGACACGCAGGGCCGGCTAGTGCGCAGTCGGGAGTTCAGTCTGAACCCCATGGCCCGTCGGATCGATCTGCTGCGCAGTGTCGCCTTCTTAGGGCACGACTTCGAGCAGCTCGGAGGCTCTCTGCGGGTGCGCGCCGACGGTCCGGTGGCAAGCTACGCGATCTTCGGCGACGCCCGGGGCGAGTTCCTCTCCACCATCGAGGGCCAGCCCGCGATCGGCCGGGAATGAGTTCGCGTTCCGCGTTTCGAGGTTCCGGGGTTTCGGCACTCCGGGATACCGCCGGCATTTCCGCCGGTCCCCGGCGACCGAACGGGTTTCCCGGTTCCCGGGTTTCGAGGACGCCCCGCGGGTTCTTTCGGGGTGTCCTCGAAACCTTGAAACCCGAAACAACGGCCGTGCAATAACTCGCATACCCTTCCTCTAGAATCTGTGGCACACTGACGCGGCGCGGGTCGGGCCTTCCGGCTGGGGGAGGCCAGTGAACCGCCAGCCTTGAGGTGCCTTCGCCCGAGGCCCCCGGGAACGGGGCTTCCGGCGAGAGTGCGTCCCAGGCGCAGGACAGTCGCTGGAAAAAGGACGAATTGCACCGACCCCAGGGTGGGATGAGGAGGGGTATGGGCAATCGTCTGTGGTTGGCGTTCTATCTAAACTTGCTCGCGATCAATGGGTGGTTGTGCGCCCAGTCGGTGACTCTGGAGTGGGATCCCAGCGCCGATCCGGTCGTCGGGTACAACATCTATCGGTCCCTTCAATCGGGCGGCGACTACGCGCGGATCAACAGGGCATTGATCAGGTCGACCCGCTACACCGACACGCCCATTCAGTACGACGTCCGTTATTACTACGTCTGCAGGGCCGTCAACCTGCTCGGGCTGGAGAGCGGCCCCTCCAACGAGGTTTCCGTTGTCCGGGCGCGCCCGAATTCGCCCCCCACGGCGAACAACGTCACGGCTTCGACCCAGCAGGGTCAGGCGGTGACGATTGATGTGACGGCCAACGACCGGGATGGGGACGGCGATGCCTTGACGGTGATCTCGGTAACGCAGCCCGCCAACGGGACGGCGGCGATCGTGTCGGCCTCGATCGTGCGCTATACGCCGAACGCGGGTTTTCGCGGGACGGACAGCTTCACCTTTATCATCTCGGACGGCAACGGCGGGACGGCGTCGGCGACGGTGACGGTTACCGTCGGCGCCGGAGTCAACCGTCCTCTCCACGCGGCCGACGATCACGTGGTGACGGTGAAGAATCTGGCCGTCACCATCAACGTCCTGGCCAACGACTCGGACCCGGACGGAGATCACGTGGAACTGGTGTCGCATTCGATTCCGGCGCACGGCACCGCGCGGGTGATCGGGCACGGGCTGATCCGCTACGTTCCCGATCCCGGCTTCGTCGGCGTGGATTCCTTTACCTATCGAGTCACCGACGGGCAGGCCTTCGCCAAGGCCTCCGTCAGCGTCGAAGTGCTCGATGAGGTGGGCGGCTATCCCTCCTTCTTCTTCCCCACCACGTTGGAGACCGGATCCCCGCTGCTGCGCGAAACCTTTGTGGGACTCGGCTTCCTGAACCCCGGGCCCCGCCCGAACGGCGTGGAGCTGACCGTCCTGGAGGAGACGGGCCAAACCCTGGCCGAGGGTTCGATTCTGCCGACCCTGCCCCCCGGGGGGCAGTCCGCCTTCCTGACGGACGAGCTGGTCGGCCCGGGGCTGAACGCCTCCCACCTGTCGGCCCGGGGTCTGGTCGGAGCCGTCCAGGGATGCTTCGTGATCGGGGACTACGGTTTGCGCCGCATGGACGGGGTGGGGGCGCAGCTCGTCGACGGTGTCGATCTGGTATTGCCGGAGATCCGGGAAAGTGCACTCGAGACCACATTGATTCTGGCGATCAATCCCTCGACGGAGGACCCGGCGCGGGTCGATTTCGAGTTGGTCGAGGAATCGGGCCGGGTTTTGGCCCGGGTGGACCGGCGAGTACCTCCCCAGGGGATGGTCCGGGATTCGGTGGGGGGGCTGTTCGGAACGGATCTGGCGGAGGGTTATGTGAGGCTGCGGTCGGACCGGCCGGTGCGGGGGATCGCCGTGGTGGCCGATCGGGAGAGCCTTGTGACGGCCTCGGGGAGGCCGCCCCGCCCCGTGGAGCGGCTCTGGGCGCCCCACTTCTACGCCGGCGGCGTGGGATCGATACTGAAGGTCGTCAACGCCGGAGGACAACCGGCGACCGTGCGGATCTGGGCCTACGACGACGGCGGCCATGCCCTGGGGTCCCATATCATCAACGTACCCGCCCGAGGGTTTCGCCTGGTCCGCTCGGAGGTGGTGACGCCGGTTCCGCCTGGGGGGCTGGTGACCGGATACTTGGTCCTGGCGCCCACGGAACCGGCGCCCATCGTGGCGACCATGACCTTTCTGGGCGGCGGCGGGCGGGCGAGAACCCTGATCCCGCTGACGGATCGCGGCCAGCGGGAGATCCTCTTTCCCCACGTCGTCCAGACGGCGGACGGCGCCATCTTCACCGGGTTGGCCCTGCTGAACCTGGATCAAAGCTCGGGGGTGGCGATCGTTGAAGCCTACGATTCTCAGGGGAAGCGGACGCAGTCGAAAAAGATCCTTCTCGGGTCCCGTTCGAGAAGGGCGGATCTGCTGCGGAGCGAAACCTTCTTCGGGCCGGCCTTCGAACAGGTGGGCGGCCATCTGAGGATCTCCGCCAACGTGCCGGTGGCGGCCTACATCACCTTCGGCGACTCGGCGGGCGAGTTTCTCTCCGTCGTCGAGCCCCAGGAGGAGGTCCGCCGCGAGTGAGGGCGGATAGTTGTTGGCGGGGAAATGTTCCGAGTTTCGAGTTTTGGGGGCGTGTCGCCCAAATCGGGCTGGGACATCCGCACCCCGATTCCAGGAAAGATTGCTCCGAAGCTCGAACGGCCCGTCGGGGGTACCGGGAACCCGGAAGTCGGAACTCGAAACCCCGTCCCGCGCTCACTCCCCGGCGGCGGCGGCGGCACGCTGACGAAGGGCTTCGGCCGCCTCGCGCTCCATGCGCTCAAGGCCGAAGTTTCCCAGGAGGGCCAGGGAGCCGTCCGACTTCACCTGGTGGATGAACGCTGTGGCTACGATGGGCTGGGGCGAGACGATCCAGACGCTCCCCTGAAAATCTTCGGCCAGAAAATCGACGCTCGCCTTCTGCCAGGTGCCGAACCCCTTGAGCAGGGGAGCGAACTGCCGCACGATCTCCCCGTCGGAGTCGATCAGGTAGATCCGGGGGTTGAACCAGTACACGGACGTATTGGTCAGGGCGAGTGTGGTGAAGATGTCGTGGGCGCGGTACTGGACGACGCTGGGCGCCACGTAGACATGGCCGGTTTCCGGGACCAGCCGCACATCCCCGTCCTCGGCGAGTGCCGGGGCGGCGAGCAGGGTCAAGAGCGTCAGACCGATCGCGCAATCAAATTTCATCCCGGCAACTCCCACCAACTTCATGATTTACCTTAGTCGGTACCGATCCAAACCGCAACACAAAAAGTGACGTCGGTCACACTGCAACCTCCGTGCCGCTCGACCCGCCACCTTGCAGAAGTCATTCAAGTAATTCAGGATAAATGACTTATGCCCGGTATCGGATCCGTCGCCGGGATCGGATTGTGGAACGCGGTACCCAGGGTTGTGGGAGCGAAGAAACATTTTTCAACCCTCTCTCGCGGCCGGAACCGTCTGAGGGAAAGAAATTTCCGTCCTTTCTCGAACTGCCGTCCATTTCCGAATCCCCGGGGTTTGGAGGTGAGGAGTCGGGAGTTGGGAGGGTCCCTTCGCCGGTTGCCTTCGCCCGCCAAGAAACTCGCGCCTGGAAATGCTCCCTGTGCCCACCCGGCGCCCCGGAACCCCGTTGCTCATGGCCACTTACTCACTCCTACACACGAAAATAGACCGAAGACGCGGAATACACGGAACCGTCAACCTTCAACCCCCTTCACCCTTCACCTTCGCCCGTGAACGGCATGGATCTTGCTTTCCATTCGAAGGGCAGCGCGAGTCCGCTGGGGGAGTGATGCGATCAGACAGGGGTGCGGATGAATCTTGAGCAGGCGGAAGGAGTGGCGGCAATCCTTCAACCCTCCTTCCCACCCGAGACAAACTGTTTCAATCGCGAGGGATTCCAGTTCCTTCTGGCCCGCGAAGTGCTCGAGGCCAGTCGCTACGGCTACTTCACCGCCTTTGCGCTTTTTCGGGTGGAGTCGGCCGACAGCGGGGAATACCTGGCCCGACTGGTCGAGACGCTGAGCCGTAATATTCGGGTTACCGATTGCTTGGGGGTCCTGGACGAATGCACGGTGGGGGTGATCCTCCAGCACGCCACGGTGGAGAACGCCGGTCGGGTCTTGGACCGGCTGCGGAGCGAGTTGCAGCTGGCCTTCGCGGAACGTAACGGCACCTCGCTCAGGGACGCCTGTACCGTGTTCCCCACCGAGGCGAACACGCTCGATTCGCTGAAATCGTTGGTCGAGGCGCGTTTGCTGGCATAGGGCCG
>CAYRCA010000384.1:0-856 GCA_964422565.1 uncultured Acidobacteriota bacterium
GACGAGGACTTGGTCACGATCATCCAGGACGGTATGAAATTGATACCCGACACCTGGCGCCTCAAGTACGTTCACGCAGCGGGCGGCAACCAGGAACTGTCCACCTCGGTGGTTAAACTAGAGCGGGGCGACCTAGTGGGTGTCGAGTCGGCTTATGGGGACGGGCCGGTGGATGCCTGCTACAAGGCCATCGACCGGATCACGAGCATCAGCGGCCGCCTGCTGGAGTACAACGTCAGTTCTGTCACGCGGGGCAAGGACGCGCTGGGCGAGGTCTTCGTCCAAGTGGAGTTCAACGGGAAGACATACACCGGAAAGGCCGCCAGTGTCGATATCATCGACGCCAGCGCACGCGCTTACCTGAACGCCGTCAACAAGGCGCTTCACGAGCAACAGCGAGAGGAGGCGCGGACGGCGGTCGACACGCTTCCGGCGTGAAGGTTCCACCCGCGTCGACAGAACATGGGGAAGACGCTGTTCGAGAAGATCTGGGGCTCGCACGTCGTGGTGCAGGAACCGGGACGGCCCGCGGTCTTGTACGTCGACATGCACCTCGTTCACGAGGTCACCTCTCCGCAGGCGTTCGAGGGATTGCGCCTCAGCGGCCGGCGCCTGAGGCGGCCGGACCTCACCTTCGCCACGGTAGACCATAATGTGCCCACCACCGACCGGTCCCTGCCGATCGCGGACCCGATCTCCCGCACCCAGCTGGAGACTTTGGCTCGGAACTGCGCGGAGTTCGGAGTCCCGCTCTACGGTCTCGGTCACCCGAACCAGGGAATCGTCCACGTCATCGGACCGGAGTTGGGGATCACTCAGCCCGGGATGACCCTGGTTTGCGGCGACAGCCACACTT
>CAYRCA010000384.1:866-4826 GCA_964422565.1 uncultured Acidobacteriota bacterium
ACCCAGGGAGCGTTCGGCGCGCTGGCCTTCGGCATCGGCACCAGCGAGGTCGAGCACGTCATGGCCACTCAATGTCTGCTCCAAGCCAAGCCGAAGACTTTTCGGATCTCCGTCGGCGGGAGCCTTCCGCAGGGAGTGACGGCGAAAGATCTGATTCTTTATATCATCCGGACGATCGGCACCGACGGGGCCACCGGCTACGTGGTCGAGTACGCGGGTGAGACGATCCGTGGCCTGACCCTCGAGCAGAGGATGACCGTGTGCAATATGTCGATCGAGGCGGGCGCCCGGGCGGGAATGGTCGCGCCGGACGAGAAGACATTCGAGTATCTGGAGGGGCGTCCCCACGCTCCGAGGGGCGCCGGATTTCAGGAAGCCGTGGGGTACTGGAGCACCCTTCCCTCCGATGCCGACGCGGTCTTCGACCGGGAGCTGGAGCTGTCCGTCTCCGATCTGGCTCCCCAGGTGAGCTGGGGGACCAGTCCCGGCATGGTGGTCGATGTAACCGACAGCGTCCCGGACCCGGACCGCTTCTCCGACCCCAACACGAGAGCGGCCGCCCGGCGGGCGCTGGAGTACATGGGGCTGGAGCCGGGCGTTCCAATCCAAGAGATTCGGCTGGATCGAGTGTTTATCGGATCCTGCACCAACTCGCGAATCGCCGACCTGCGGGCCGCCGCCCGAGTGGCGAGGGGGCGCAGGGTCGCCGACACCGTCGCCGCGATGGTGGTCCCCGGTTCCCAGGCGGTCAAGAGACAGGCGGAGGAGGAGGGCCTCGATCGGGTGTTCCGCGAGGCGGGCTTCGATTGGCGGGAGTCGGGCTGCAGCATGTGCCTCGGGATGAATCCCGATATTCTGGCCCCGGGGGAGCGTTGCGCCTCCACCTCGAACCGGAATTTCGAGGGTCGGCAGGGCCGGGGGGGACGCACTCACCTGGTCAGCCCCGAAATGGCCGCCGCCGCCGCCCTGTCCGGTCATTTCGTGGACATTCGGACGTGGGAGGGAGCCTGAAGCCCCGGGTGCCCGAAGACAAAGGCAAACAATGATGGAACCCTTCGTACGACATACCGCCCGCGTCGCCGTCCTCAACCGGGTCAACGTCGACACCGATCAGATCATCCCCAAGCAGTTTCTCAAGCGGATCGAACGCACCGGCTTCGGACAGTTCCTCTTTTACGACTGGCGCTTTCTCGAGGACGGAAGGCCCAACCCCGATTTCGAGCTCAACCGGAAGGAGTTCGAGGGTGCCGGGATCCTCGTGACCGGCGCCAACTTTGGATGCGGGTCCTCCCGGGAGCACGCCCCCTGGGCCCTGCTCGACTACGGATTCCGGGTTCTTCTCGCCCCATCCTTCGCCGACATCTTCTACAACAACTGCTTCAAGAACGGGATGCTCCCGGTGCGACTGTCCGACGACCAGATCGCGAAGCTTCTTCGGAGGGCCGAGGAATCCCCCGGCTATTCGTTGACCGTAGATCTGGAGCGTCAACAGATTGCCGGCGACGCCGGGCTCGCGATCCCGTTCGAAGTGGAACCGTTTCGGCGTGAATCGCTGCTCAAGGGACTCGACGATATCGGGCTCACCCTTCGACACGGGGAGCGCATACGGGCATTCGAGGAGCGCCGCCGCGTGTTTCGGTAACGATGCTGCATCGCTGGGACCTCACACCCCGGCAGGCCGTCGAACTGCAGAAGACCCTTTGCCGGCGGATCAGGACCGATCTCCCCGCCGTCGTCCCCCGGAGAATCGCCGGCGTGGACGTCGCCTACCTCGGAAACAGCGGGGAATCCGTGGCGACGGTCTGCGTCCTGGGCTACCCCGAGCTTCAAGTCGAGGAATGGGCCGTTTCTCGAACGCCGACGCCCTTCCCCTATGTCCCGGGGCTGCTCAGTTTTCGGGAGGTGCCGCCCATCCTCGAGGCGATGGCAAAGCTGGAGAGTCCCGTCGAACTGATTTTTGTGGACGGGCACGGACAAGCCCATCCGCGTCGCATGGGGATCGCCTCCCACCTGGGGCTCTGGCTGGAAACACCGACCGTCGGCATCGGCAAGTCCCGCCTCTGCGGGCGGTTCGTTGAACCGGAGACGGAAAAGGGGGCGTGGACGGACCTGCTCGACCGCGGGGAGGTCGTGGGACGGGTCCTGCGGTCCCGACCGGGCGTCAAACCCGTCTTCGTCTCGGTCGGCTACGGAATGCCCCTGGAGGACTGTGTGACCTGGACCCTCAGGGTTACGTCGAAATACCGGCTGCCGGAACCCATACGGCAGGCGCACCGCCTGGCGGCCTTGGGGAAATCAGGAGCGAGGAGCGAGGAGTGAGTGGCCGTGAGCGGGGCACACTCAAGGGGAAGAAACTCGCGGCGGTTTCGAGTCTTGGGCTTTGGGGCTGGGGCTCCTTTGCGCGCTCGCGTCGGGTGTCCTCGGTTGACGGAGCGCCGGTCACGGCTGCCCATGCCGGCGGGCCGCCAGGGGTACCTTCCTGCTCCTCGCTCCTTGGGGGGGCGCCTAGGCGCCCCCAACGGACGGCCGTTTGGAATCCTACTCGACCGAAAAGTCGGCGGCGGTTTTCATCGTGCCCCAGGCCATTGAGAATCGCCCCTGGTTGCCGCCCTTCGATTCCAGATTGATAGTGAAGCTTTCCACGGACGACCCGGGTTCCCCGGTCTCCAGGGGAATCTCGAGGTTCCCGGCGTCCCCGTTGACCAGTAGGTGCCAGTCGGTTTCGCCGACCCGCTTCGCCGTCAGCCGGTAATTCCCCGGTTCGATGACCTGATCTCCGAACTTCAGCTTCGCCTGGGTATCCAGGGTCGTGGCCGCGTCGGCGCCCATACGCCAGGTGCCCCCCACGGCCAGACGCCCGAGCATGTCGCGACCCTGAAGGGCGGGTCGGCCATATTCGATGGATATCTTCTTCCCGTCGATCACCACTTCGGCGGTTCCCCTCTGCGCGAACAGGGGCGTCGTGAATACGGTTCCGACAAGCAAAGAAAGCAGCAATGCCGTCCTTCTCATAGAGCGTTCTTCTCCTTCTTAAATTCCAGATCTGATGTGAAGAGGTTAACGAGAACCTAAAACGAACCCCCTTAGTTTACACCAAACCCTGGCGCCTCCGGGGGCGCCTTCCAGATTCTCCTCGGCGGTCATCGCTTCAAGAGTTCCCGGGCTCCCGGCCGCCGCCGTTGCTTCAACCACCCCAAGCGGTTTAAACTCCTTTAAGAATTCTTGCGCTCCGGCAACGAAATCCTGTCGATCCATTCTATGCGACGTGGGGGGAATGATGAGGTTTGGCCGATCGTGGACTGGCTTTTTCCTGACGGGACTCTGCTTCGCGTCCGTCCATTCGCAGGACGAACTGAAAGTGGGATACGGAGTGCTGGAGCCGGATGCGCCGGGCACCGCGCTGCCGTTGGGCACGGCTCTGTTTACCTTCGCGGATAGTCAGGGAATCCTGGTTTCGCAAGCCGGCGTGGCGGCGGTGGAACCCTTGGCGGCGGGCCGGATTTTCGTCGATCAGGTGGGCACCCGGTCGGGCTTGGCGATCGTCAACGTCGGGGACGACGCGGGGACTCTTCGGCTGACCCTGCGGGACGAGTCGGGTGAAATTGTCGACCAGCGGGACAGGCACTTCGGGCCGGGTGAGCACCGGGCCCGGTTCGTTGACGAGCTTGTGAGCGAAGAGCCAGCCCTGGATCCCCCCCTGCCGGCGGGCTTCGTGGGCTCGGCGCTGGTCTTCTCGGAGAATGCTCCGATCGCGGCCACCACGGCCAACGTCGACTACCAGGTCAGTGGCGATGGCACGGCCATCTGGAACCTCTACAACCCGTGCGGACTCTTCCGCCAGGCTGGCGAGTGTGTCGGCGACGCGCCAATGGTTCGGCCCATAGATCGACTCGTTGATTTCCAACGCGCGTTCGAACAGCGGTGTCGCGCGATGCCCTTCGCCAGCGCCACCTCGAGGCC